>NZ_JBFAQR010000068.1:0-37620 GCF_040678815.1 Kitasatospora sp. NPDC049285
ACCGACCGGACCGGTCGGGACACTCAGTAGGAGTGCCCGGCCGGTCCGGTCGGTGCCTCGCGCCCCTTCCGGGTTGCGCGCGGCAGCCGTCAGACGCTGCGGAAGGCCAGCACCACGTTGTGGCCGCCGAAGCCGAAGGAGTTGTTCAGGGCGGCGATGCGGCCGTCGACCGGGAGCTTGCGGGGCTCGTCGCGGACGATGTCGGCGTCGATGTCGTCGTCCACGTCGACCACGTTGATGGTCGGCGGGGCCAGCCGGTGGTGCAGGGCGAGGACGGTGGCGACGGTCTCGATGCCGCCGGCGCCGCCGAGCAGGTGGCCGGTCATCGACTTGGTGGCGGAGATGGCCACGTGGTCGAGGTGCTCGCCGAGGGTGCGGCGCAGCGCCTTGATCTCCGCGGTGTCGCCCTGCGGGGTCGAGGTGGCGTGCGCGTTGACGTGCACCACCTCGGACCGGTCGATGTCGTTGCGGGCGAACAGGTCGTCGATGGCGCGGGCCACGCCGGCGCCGGTCGGCTCGGGCTGGGCGATGTGGTGGGCGTCCGAGGACAGGCCCTGGCCGACGGCCTCGCAGTAGACCCGGGCGCCGCGGGCGGCCGCGTGCTCGGCGGACTCCAGGACGACGACGCCCGCGCCCTCGCCGAGGACGAAGCCGTCGCGGGCCTTGTCGTACGGGCGGGAGGCGTGCTCCGGGTCCTCGTTGTTCTTGGACATCGCCATCATGTTGGAGAAGGCGACGATCGGCAGCGGGTGGACCGCGGCCTCGGTGCCGCCGGCCACGACCACGTCGGCGCGGCCGGTGCGGATCATCTCGATCGCGTAGCCGATCGCCTCGGCGCCGGAGGCGCAGGCGGAGACGGGGGTGTGCACGCCGGCGCGTGCGCCGACCTCCAGGCCGACGTTGGCGGCCGGGGAGTTGGGCATCAGCATCGGCACGGTGTGCGGGGAGACCTTGCGGACGCCCTGCTCCTTGAGCACGTCGTACTGGTCGAGCAGGGTGGTGACGCCGCCGATGCCGGAGGCGATGACCGCGCCCAGGCGCTCGGGGGCGAGCTTCGAGGACTCGTCGGTGGCCGGGGTCTCGTACCCGGCGTCCTTCCACGCCTCGCGGGCGGCGATCAGCGCGAACTGGGCCGAGCGGTCCAGCTTGCGGGCGACCGGGCGGGGCAGGATGGTGCCCGGCTCGACCGCGACGCGGGCGGCGATCCGGACCGGCAGGTCGGTGGCCCACTCCTCGGTCAGGGCGGCGACCCCGGAGCGGCCGGCCAGCAGACCCTCCCAGAACGAGGCGGCGTCGCCGCCCAGCGGCGTGAAGGCGCCGATACCCGTGACGACCACGGTGCGATTTTCAGCAGTCACTGGTTCTTCTTCTCTCACAAACGGGGGAAGGTCGGAGGCCGGTAAGGAGGGGGGGCCGGTCGGGGCGCGGTGCACACGCCCCGACCGGAAGCCTGACAGAAGGTCAGACGTTCGCGACGATGAAGTCCACCGCGTCGCCGACGGTCTTGAGGTTCTTGACCTCGTCGTCCGGGATCTTCGCGCCGAAGCGCTCCTCGGCGGCCACGACGACCTCGACCATGGACAGCGAGTCGACGTCCAGGTCGTCGGTGAAGGACTTGTCGAGCTCGACGTCCTCCACCGGAATGCCGGCGATCTCGTTGACGATCTCGGCGAGACCCTCAAGAACCTCTTCGCGGGTAGCCATATCGGCTGCTCCTCTTCACTGTTGACGGCGAACGGTCCGGCGGACCGCCGCGGGTTATCTGAGCTGGGCGGGAAAAACGCCTAGGGGAGAGTAACGACTGCGGCTGCGTAGACCAGACCGGCCCCGAAGCCGATGATGAGCGCCAGGTCTCCGCTCTTGGCCTCGCCGCGCTCCAGCATCCGCTCCATGGCGAGCGGAATGGAGGCGGCGGAGGTGTTGCCGGTCTCGGCGATGTCGCGGGCCACCGGCAGCGAGGCCGGCAGCGCGAGTGCCTTGACCATGGCGTCGATGATCCGCATGTTGGCCTGGTGCGGAATGAACGCGCCGAGCTGGTCGGCGGTGATCCCCGCGGCGTCCAGCGCCTGCTGGGCGACCTTCGCCATGTCCCACACCGCCCAGCGGAAGACCGTCTGGCCCTCCATCCGCAGGGCCGGCCACTTGGCGCCCTGCTCGGGGTCGCCCGCGCCGTTGACGGCGTCGGGCTTGGCGAAGGCGGTGTCCCAGGCCTGGGTCTGCGAGATCACGTCGGCCTGCGAACCGTCCGAACCCCAGATCACCTTGCCGATGCCGGGGGTGTCGGACGGGCCGACGATGGCCGCGCCGGCGCCGTCACCGAAGATGAAGGCGGTCGAGCGGTCGGTCACGTCGGTCAGGTCGCTGAGCCGCTCCACGCCGATCACCAGCACGTACCCGGCGCTGCCGCCGCGCACCATGCCGTCCGCCAGGCTCAGGCCGTAGCCGAAGCCGGCGCAGGCGGCGGAGATGTCGAACGCGGGGGCGGTGCCGCAGCCGAGTCGCTGGGCGATCTCGGTGGCGATCGCGGGGGTCTGCTTCAGGTGCGAGACGGTGGCGACGATCACGCCGCCGATCTGCTCGGGCGTGATCCCGGCCATCGCGATGGCCTTGCCCGCCGCCTGCACCGACATCTCGGAGACGCTCTCCTCCGGGCCCGCCCAGCGGCGCTCGGCGATGCCGGAGCGGGTGCGGATCCACTCGTCCGAGGAGTCGATCCAGTTCAGCACCTCGGAGTTGGGGATGACCCGGGTGGGGCGGTAGCCGCCGACGCCGTGGATCCGCGAGTACTGGGCGCCGGTGGCCGGCTTGATCTGAATGCTCATGCGGTGCTCTCCCGGCCGCCGTGCTCGGCCACGAGCTCGCGTGCCTTGTCGAGATCGGCGGGGGTCTTCAGGGCCAGCGTCGCGACGCCCTTGACGTTTCGCTTGACCAGGTTGGTGAGGGTGCCGGCCGGCGACAGCTCGATCACCGCGGTGGCGCCGAGCTGCTGCAGGGTCTCCATGCACAGGTCCCAGCGGACCGGGTTGGACACCTGCGACACCAGGCGGGCCAGCACCTCGGCACCGTCGCCGACCACCTCGCCGTCCTTGTTCGACAGGTAGGTGACCAGCGGGTCGGCGGCCTTCAGGGTCGGGGCGAGCTTGGCCAGCCGCTCCACGCCGGCGGCCATGTGCTCGGTGTGGAAGGCACCGGCCACCTTCAGCGGGATCAGTCGCGCGCCGGCCGGCGGGTCCGCCTTCAGCGCGGCGAGCTGCTCAAGCGTGCCCGCCGCGACGAGCTGGCCGCCGCCGTTGTTGTTGGCCGCGGTCACGCCGTGTTCGGCCAGCTTCGCGGCCACCGTCTCCGGGTCCCCGCCGAGGACGGCGGTCATTCCGGTCGCGGTGGCGGCGGCGGCCTCGGCCATGCCCAGGCTGCGCTCGCGCACGAAGGCCAGCGCGTCCTGCTCGGACAGCACCCCGGCCAGCGCGGCGGCGGTGATCTCGCCGACGCTGTGCCCGGCGACCGCCCCGGCGGTGCCCGTGACGCCCTGCGGGAGCAGTGCGCCCGCGGTCACCAGGCCCGCGGCGACCAGCAGCGGCTGGGCGACGGCGGTGTCCTTGATCTCCTCCTCGGACGCCTCGGTGCCGGCGTGCACGAGGTCGAGGCCGGCCACCTCGGACCACTGGCGCAGCCGGTCGGCCACGCCGTCCAGTTCGAGCCAGGGGTTGAGGAAACCGGGAGTCTGGGCACCCTGTCCAGGGGCGACGATTACAAGCACGGTTCAACCCTCTCTCGCCGGACGCCCGCGGGCGGGTAGGCGACGATGACGAAGAAAAGCACGTCGGCTTGTGGATTCCCTACAGTTCGTTCAGCCCTGGTCCGGTCCGGAACCGAGACGCCCCAGAGCAAGGGCGATGCGCAGGGTGAACGCCGAACGTACGTCGGACGGAGCATAGCCGGTGACGTCTGTCACACGACGCAGCCGGTAGCGGACGGTGTTCGGGTGGACGAAGAGCATCCGGGCGGCCCCTTCCAGCGAGGACGCCTGCTCCAGGTAGACACTCAGCGTCTCCAGGAGTGCCGAGCCGGCTTCCTCCAGGGGTGTGTAGATCTCCTCCACCAGCTGGCGGCGCGCCACTTCGTCGCCGGCCAGTGCCCGTTCCGGCAGCAGGTCGTCGGCGAGCACCGGGCGCGGCGCGTCCGGCCAGGCGGCGCACGCCTTCAGGCCCTGCGCCGCGGCGTGCGCGGAGCGGGTCGCCGAGAGCAGGTCGCCGACGGTCGGGCCGACCACCACCGGGCCGGGGGCGAACTGTCCGATCAGCGCCCGGGCGGCGTGCACGGGCTCCTTGTCGCCGCCGACCACCACCACCAGGCGGCGCCCCAGCACCCCGGTCAGCACGTGCAGCTTGGCGTACCGGGCGGCCCGCCGGATGGCCTCCACGACCAGTTCGCTGTCGCCGTCCGGGGCGCTGCCCATCACCACCCGCACCTGGCTGGGCTGGCCCCAGCCGAGGGCCGCGGCCCGGGACAGCACGCCCTCGTCGGCGTCGCCGGACAGCAGCGAGTTGACCACCAGCGCCTCCAGCCGGGCGTCCCACGCGCCGCGCGCCTCGGCGGCCTGCGCGTACACCTGGGCGGTGGCGAAGGCGATCTCCCGGGCGTACACCAGCACCGACTCGCGCATCCCGGCCTCGTCGCCGGGGGCGGCCACCTCCTCGATGGCCTCCTCCATCACCTCGATGGTGGTGCGGATCAGTTCCACGGTCTGCCGCAGCGTGATCGCCCGGGTCAGCTCGCGCGGCGCGGTGCCGAACACGTCGGTGGAGATCGCCTGCGGGGCCTCCGGGTGGCGGTACCACTCGGTGAACGCGGCGATGCCCGCCTGGGCGACCAGGCCGATCCACGAGCGGTGCTCGGGCGGCATCCGCCGGTACCAGGCGAGTTGGTCGTCCATCCGGGCGATCGCGGCGGTGGCCAGCTTGCCCGCGGACTTCTCCAGCCGCTTGAGCGTGGCCGCCCGCAGCTCCGCCCGGTCGGCGGCCAGTCGCCGCTCCTCGGCGGTCATCCGGCCGCGCGCGGGCACCCCGGCCGACGCCCGGGCGGGCGCCGGGCGCTTGGCCGCGGACTTCTTCTCCGGCCCCTTGTCGACGGCCCGGTCGGGGGACGGGCGCTCGCCGGTCGACCGGTCGGCTGCTTTGTCGGGTTTCGCTGAAGCGGATGGCACGGCACTACCTTGCCTCACCCGGAGCGGTGCTCGTGCACACCCGGGGTGGATGTGTCCGGTGGCCCCGGTCACACCGGCTACCGTGGTGCGGGTGAGCGTGGATTCCCCGGCGGGCGACGGCCCCCTCCCCGAAGCGGTCGAACCCTCCTTCGCGCCGGTGCGGCGCGAGCGCGGGCGCGCGGACCACCGGCGCGCCGCCGAGCGCTACCTGTCCGAACCCGCCGAAGGCGTGACCGCCCGGCACGCCTTCTCCTTCGCCGGGCACTACGACCCGAGGAACACCTCCTTCGGCGCCCTGCTGGCCTGCAACGAGGAGACGCTGGCCCCGGGCGCCGGCTACGACGCGCACCGGCACAGCGAGACCGAGATCGTCACCTGGGTGGTGCGGGGCGCGCTCGCGCACCGCGACGACGCGGGGCACGCCGGTGTGGTCCGGCCCGGGATGGTGCAGGTGCAGTCCACCGGTTCGGGAATCACCCATACGGAGCGCAACCTCGGCGGTTCGGCCGAGCCGGTGACGTTCGTTCAGATGTGGCTGCAGCCCGACGAGTTCGGGGCGGCGCCGGGGTTCGGCCTGCGGCAGGTGCCGGTCGAGGAGGACGGCCTGACGCTGCTCGCCTCCGGACGGGCCGAGGACGCCGAGGCACTGCGGCTGCGGCGCAGCGACGCCGCGCTGTGGCTGGTCCGGGCGTCGGCCTGGCGTTCGCTGCCGCCGCTGCCGCAGGCGCCGTTCCGCTACGTGCACGTGGTGTCCGGCGCGGTCGGCTACCGCACGGTGCCCGGGCCGCAGGGCGGCGGCCGCTCGGCGGTGGCCGGGGACTCGGTGCGGATCACCGGCGAGGCGTTCGCGGACCCGGTGGCCGGGGAGGACGGCGTGGAACTGCTGCTGTGGCAGATGGACAGCGAGGTGTCGTACGGCTAGGGCGTGATCCGAACGACGCGCCCTACGCCGCGGCCTCGGCCAGGACGGCGTCGCTGAGCTGCGGCCACACCTCGGCGGCCCACGGGCCGAAGTCGCGGTCGGTGAGGGCGAGGCAGGCGAGGCCGGCGTCCGGGTCGACCCACAGGAAGGTGCCGGACTGGCCGAAGTGGCCGAAGGTGGCGGGGGAGTTGGCGGTGCCGGTCCAGTGCGGGGTCTTGTGGTCGCGGATCTCGAAGCCGAGGCCCCAGTCGTTGGGGCGGCGGTGGCCGAAGCCGGGGAGGACGCCGCTGGTGCCGGGGAAGGCGACCTCGCGGGTCGCGCTCCGCAGGGTGGCGGCGTCGAGCAGCTTGGGGGCCTGGAGTTCCGCGGCGAAGCGGCACAGGTCGGCGGCGGTGGAGAGGCCGCCAGCGCCGGCGGGGGCGCGGTGGGCGGTGTTGATCAGGGTGGCGTGCATGCCCAGCGGCGCGAAGACCGCCTCCGCGGCGTACTGCGCGAACGGGATGCCGGAGGCCTGCTCCAGGGTGGCGGCGAGGACGTCGAAGCCGGCGTTGGAGTAGAGCCGGCGGTTGCCCGGGGCGGCCATCACGCGGTGCTCGTCGAAGGCGAGGCCGGAGGTGTGGGCGAGCAGGTGGCGGACGGTCGAGCCCTCGGGCCCGGCCGGGTCGTCGAGTTCGAAGACGCCCTCCTCGACGGCGACCAGCACGGCGTACGAGCTGAGCAGCTTGGTCACCGAGGCGAGCGGGAAGAGGTGGTCCTGCGGGCCGTGCGCGCCGAGCAGCGCGCCGTCCGCGCCGACCACGGCCGCCGCGGCGTTCGGTACCGGCCAGTCCTCGATCATCCGCAAGCTCTGCATGGCCCGAACTCTAGACGACGGCGGGGGCGCGACGGTGTGCCAGGCTTGCTTGGAGTGCGCTCTAACTCAGTAGCGTCGTCACCGTCGCCGAGACCGGGGGTCAGCCGTGGCAGAAACGTTCGCAGGGTTCGGGATCGGAGAGGTCTCCGAGGCCACCGGCCTGTCCGCGCACACGCTGCGCTGGTACGAGCGGATCGGCCTGCTGGACCCGGTGGACCGCTCCTACGCGGGGCAGCGCCGCTACAGCGAGGCGGACCTGGCCAGGCTGGCGTTCCTGACGAAGCTTCGGCTGACCGGGATGCCGGTGGCCGACATGGTGCGGTACGTGGAACTGGTCCGGGCCGGGGACGGCACCCGCCGGGAGCGGCAGGAACTGCTGGTGGCCCACCGCGAGGAGGTCCGGCAGCGGCTGGCGGACCTGCACGCGACGCTCGCCGTGATCGACCTGAAGATCGAGATCTACGGCGCGCCGGACGAGGTGCCGGTGGTCTGCCGGCCCGAGCAACTGTCCGCCCGCACCGGCGACGAGGAAGCACAGCTGGAACCCCTCAACGACAGGAAGAGCGCATGAGCAGCATCGAGACCACCCGGCTCGGCACCGACGGCCCGGTCGTGGGCGTGCAGGGCCTGGGCTGCATGGGGATGAGCGAGTTCTACGGCCCGACCGACACCGAGGAGGCGCTGGCCACCCTGGACGCGGCGCTGGAGCGCGGGGTGACGCTGTTCGACACCGCCGACGTCTACGGCTCGGGTGCCAACGAGGAACTGGTCGGCCCGTTCGTCCGGGCCAACCGCGACCGGGTGGTGCTGGCCACCAAGTTCGCGATCGAGCGCCGCGCCGACGACCCGTCGTACCGCGGCGTCAACAACGACCCGGCGTACATCCGCCGCGCAGTGGACGCCTCGCTGCGCCGACTGGGTATCGACGTGATCGACCTCTACTACATGCACCGGCGCGACCCGAAGGTGCCGCTGGCCGAGTCGGTGGGCGCGATGGCCGAGCTGGTCGAGGCCGGCAAGGTGCGCTACCTGGGCCTGTCCGAGGTCACCGGCGCGGAGCTGCGCGAGGCGCACGCGGTGCACCCGATCACCGCGCTGCAGTCCGAGTGGTCGCTGTTCGCCCGCGGCGTCGAGCGCAGCGCGGTGCCCGCCGCGGCCGAGCTCGGCGTGGCGCTGGTGCCCTACTCGCCGCTCGGCCGGGGCTTCCTGACCGGCGCGTTCAGCTCCGCCGAGCAGCTGTCCGAGGGCGACTACCGGCGCTACCTGCCGCAGTTCACCGGGCCGAACGCGGACGGCAACGCGGCGCTGGTCGAGCCGATCCGGAAGATCGCGGCGGACCGCGGGGTGACGGCGGCCCAGGTCGCGCTGGCCTGGGTGCAGCAGCGGGCCGAGGTGCACGGGCTGGCCGTGGTGCCGATCCCGGGCACCCGCAAGCGCACCCGGCTGGCGGAGAACACCGCGGCGACGGCGCTGAAGCTGACCGCGGCCGAGCTGGTCGAGCTCGACCGGATCGGCGGTCTGGTGGCGGGCGACCGCTACGCCGACATGAGCGCCACCGCGGACGCCCGCGAGGTCTGACCGCGGGTCACCTGGCGGCCGGTCAGTTCTCCTGCTCGGCGGGGCCGGTGACGTCCCCGTAGCGGCCGAGCGCGATGGCGGCGAAGTTGTGCCGGCTGGCGGTGCCCTGGACCAGGTAGCCGTTGTGGCCGTTGGCGCCGGTCGAGGAGATCGCCATCGCGCCGAACGCCTGGGTGGTCGGGTCGGCCCCGTGACCGAGGCCCCCGACCTCCAGGTAGGGCACGTTGCCGATCCAGTCGGAGGAGTTGCGGGCCGCCCAGACCTGGACGCCGGTGCCGAGTTCGGCGGCCGAGCCGACGCCCATGCCGGGGCTGCCGAACACCACCAGGTCGGTGGGCTGCGCCTCGTGCAGGTGCGGTGCGACGGTGCCGCAGACCACCGAGCCGTAGGAGTGGCAGAGCAGCGCCGGCGGGGTCTGCGGGTGGCCGACCTGCTTCAGTCCGGCGAGCAGCCGCTCCAGCCGGGGCGCGGCGGCCTCGGCGAGCCGGGAGGTCACCGCGTCCGGGCCGAGGCCCTGCGGGGTGACGTAGCCCGTCCAGGCGATCACCGCGGTCCGGGCGCCGGGGGACTGCGCGTGCTCCTCGGCGTACAGGGCGCGGCCCATGCCGGCGGGGGAGCGCAGCGGGTCGACGGTCTGGTCGAAGTGGGCGAGGTCGGCGTCCGAGCCGGGCACCAGCACGGAGACCCGGTCGGCGGTGGCGAGGTCGCCGTACACCTCGGAGACCAGGCCGCGGCCGCGGGGGTCGAAGGCGAGGATCTGCCGGCCGTCGGCGAGCAGGTGCTCGGAGTCGTTGGCGCGGGAGGTGGCCAGCGCGCGGGCGGTGGCGTCCAGGGTGTGGTCGGCGGCGCGCAGGCGGGCGCGGTCGCGCTCGGCGGCGATGGCCACCCGGTTGGCGCGGTAGCGGACCTGCAGCGGGGCGCCGTCCAGGTTGCCGACCACCAGCGGGTACTCGGTGATCAGCCGTTCCAGCTCGGCGGGCTTCAGCGCCGCGAAGAACGCCGCCACCGCGGCCGGGTCGGCGGTGGCCGGGTCCGGCAGCGCGTGCCCGAAGGACTGGTCGGCGACCCACGCGGTGCTGCCCGCGGGCGGGGTGGTGATCAGCAGCTGCTCGTTCGAGGCGGCGGCCTGCGCGGCGGCGGCGCCCGCGTCCACCAGGGCGGCGCAGCCCGCGAAGACGCCGATCAGGATGCGCTTGACCCGCCTGCGCTGCATGGCGTCATCTCCCTCGGGCCGGTGCGGGACAGCGGGCCGGGCCCGACGGTGCTGCGACTGCCAACTACTAGTCAGCCAGGGTAGAGGCCGCCCGGGGCGCCCGGCAGGGATCAAACCGTGTTCCGCGTCACATTCCCCCGGACGCTACGCACGCCGCCCCTGGTCGAAGTCCTTCAGCAGCCGCTTCGGCGCGGTGCTCCGCCAGGCCTCGGTGACCAGCTCCCGGAGCTCCTCGGCGTCCACCCGGGCCAGCTCCACCCGCACCCAGCCGAACCGGCCGGTGTACGGGGCGATCGAGTACACCTGGGGTGCGGCGGCGATCAGTTCGGCCTGCTCCTCGGGGCGGGCCTTCACCGAGGCGGCGCCGGACTCCGGGTGGCCCATCGCGAAGATCTTCCGGCCGAGGCGCAGGGTGACCTGCTCCCAGGTGATCTCCTGGTGGGTCTGCGGCAGCGCCAGCGCCACCGCGGTCAGCTCGTCGAAGGTCGCCATGGGCGCCAGCGTAGCGAGCCCGACTGACCGTCAGACCGCGCCCAGCGCGTACACCGCGAACAGCGCCGCCCCGGCCCCGGCCACCGCGCGCCAGGTCCGCGAGGGCCACGGCGCGTCGAACCGGCGGGCGTGGCGGGCGATCAGCGCCAGTACCGCGCCGAACACCGGCAGCCACAGCAGTCGCAGCAGCGCCCAGCCCGCCGAGTCGGGCGCGGTGGTCAGCCCGGGCAGCGCGCCGAACCGCGCACCGGCCAGCGCGGTCAGGAACATCGCGGTCTGGTGCCAGCAGAAGATCGTCATCGCGCCCAGGTTCACCGCCACCACCGGCAGCCACAGCAGCGGACGGCGCAGCAGCCGGCCCAGCCGGTCCTTCAGCAGCATCGCCGCGCCGCCCTGCACCGAGGCCAGCGCCAGCACCAGCAGGGACGGCGGGTGCGAGTTGGTCCGCGCCGCGCCCGGCACCCCGACCATGCTGGCCGGGTAGTGGAAGACCAGCAGCAGCACCGCGAACAGCGCCGCCCCGCCGAACGCCAGCAGCTTCGCCCCGGCCCGGGAGATCCGCCCGTGCGCCCAGTCCACGCCCACCTGGTAGGCGAACAGCCAGCCCGGCAGCAGGTTCAGCAGGCTCAGCCAGCCCGGCATCGACGACGCCCACGGCCCGTACCGCAGCAGGTCGACCACCGCGACCACGGCCATCAGCGCCGCCGCGCCCCAGCCGCGCAGCCGCCGCCCGAGCCGGACGCAGAGCGGGGTGAGCGCGGTCAGCACCAGGTACATCGCGATGTACCAGAGCGGCTGCACCATCAGCACCGCCCCGGTGCGCACGCTGTCCGCCGGGACGCCGAGCCCGCGCAGCACCGGGATCAGCGCCGCCCACACCGCGGCCACCCCGAGCACCGGCCGCGCCAGCCGCAGCACCCGGCCGCGCAGCCACGCGCGGGTGTCCGTGCCGCGCTCGGCGGCCCGCCGCAGCGACAGCGCCGAGGCCCGGCCGCCGACCAGGAAGAACACGCCCAGCATCTGCAGCACCCAGCTGAGCGGCGCCATGGACGGCAGTGCCGCCAGTGGGCTGGCGTTGTGCAGCGCCCCGCCGGAGAGCGTGAACCCGCCGAGCATCCAGTGCCCGACCGGCACCGAGAGCAGGGCGAGGGCGCGCAGTCCGTCCAGGGCGCGGTCGCGGCCGGCGGGGGTCTTGCCGTCCACCGCGGCGGCGGCGCGGCGCAGGGTTGCGGGCAGCATGGCGGTACTCCTGTTCCGTGGAAGCGGGGGTGACGGGCCGTCAGGCCGCGGTGGCGCCGGGCGTACCGGCGTCGGGAGTGGGACCGGAGACGTCGGTGGCGCCGGGCGTACCGGCGTCGGGGGTGGGGCCGGAGACGTCGGTGGTGCCGGTCAGGGCGAGGCGGGCGAAGGCGGTCAGTGAGGCGCTGCCCGGGGCGAAGTAGCCGCTGTGGCCGTGCGAGCCGGTGGACGGGACCGGGTGGGCGTGGAAGCCGGCGGAGGTCGGGTCGGTGCCGTGGCCGAAGCCGAACAGCGACACGTTCGGCACGTCGGAGATCCAGTCCTCGGCGTTGCGCTGCACCGCCCACACCGGCACCCGCAGCCGGTCGGCCCGGTCGGTGCCGAGGCCCGGCGAGCCGTACACCACCAGCGCGGACACCTGCGCGGGGTCGGGTCCGGCCTGGCCGCAGACCACCGACCCGTAGCTGTGGCAGAACAGCGTGACCGGCCCGGTCGCCGGGGTCAGGCCCGCCAGCATCCGGTCCAGGCGGACCGCGCCGGCCCGGGCCAGGTCCTCCCGGGCGACGTCCACGCCGAGGCCGAGCGGGGTGGTGTAGCCGGCCCACGCCACCACGGCGACCCGGTCGCCGCTCTCGGCGCGCAGGGCCTTCGCCATCCCGGCGAGGGTGGTGTAGCCGTCCGACGCGCGGTCATAGCTCGACAAGTCGACATCGGAGCCGGGCACCAGTACGGCGGCCCGCTGATCCTTCGTCAGGTCGCCGAAGACCTCGGCGACCTGGCCGCGCCCGCGCGGGTCGAAGGCGAGCAGCTGCCGGCCGGTGAGCGAGGCGTAGCGCTCGGCGCGGGCGGCCGCCGCCTGGCGGTCGCGGTCCGGCAGCGCGGGGTCGGCGGCCCGGGCGTCCTCCCGGGCCCGCTCCTCGGCGAGGGCGAGGCTGTTGGCCTGGTAGCGCAGCGGCAGCGGCGCGCCGTCCAGGTTGCCGACCACCTGCGGGTGCCGCACGGCCAGCGCCCGCTGCCGGGCGAGCGGGAGATCGGCGAAGAACGCCGCGACCTCGGCGGGCGAGGCCTTCCCCGGGTCCGGCAGCGGCACGCCGAGCACGGTGTCCGCGACCCACGCGGCGGTGCCCGGCGGGGGCCCGGTCAGCGGTGTCTGGGCGTCCGCCGACGCCCACGAACCGACCCCCAGTACGGCGGTCGCCACCAGTGCGGCGGCGACCATCGTGCGACGCAGACGCGAGACCATCGCTTCTTCCTCTCCTTCGGCAACGGAGAGGAAGGTAGGAAGACGACACCCGACGGGGCGTCACACCGCGGAGCCAACCGCGGCGTCATACCGGGGGGCTACCTGGCCCACCGGGTGGGACTACCGCGCGCCCGGCTGGACCAGGCCCGACTCGTAGGCGAGGACGACGGCCTGGGCGCGGTCGCGGAGGTCGAGCTTGCCGAGGATCCGGCCGATGTGGGTCTTGACGGTCTGCTCGGCGAGGACCAGCTGCGCGGCGATCTCCTGGTTGGACAGGCCGCGGGCGATGAGTTCGAGGACCTCGGTCTCGCGCGGGGTGAGGCCGTTGAGCCGCAGCCGCGGATCGCGGCGCGGCGCGGGCCGGTTGCGGGCGAAGTCCTCGATCAGGCGGCGGGTGACCGAGGGCGCGAGCAGGGCGTCGCCGGCGGCGACCACGCGGACGGCGGCGATCAGGTCGGCCGGCGGGGCGTCCTTCAGCAGGAAGCCGGACGCGCCGGCCCGCAGCGCCTCGTAGACGTAGTCGTCGACGTCGAAGGTGGTGAGCATCAGGACCCGCGGCCGGTGCACCACGCCCGGTGGGGGGTCGAGCAGCCGGCGGGCGGCCTCCAGGCCGTCCATCTCGGGCATCCGGACGTCCATCAGCACGACGTCGGGGTGGGTGCGCCCGCTGACCTCGATCGCCTGGCGGCCGTCGGCGGCGTCGCCGACCACGTCGATGTCGCTCTGCGCGCCGAGCAGCGCGGCGAATCCGGCGCGGACCATCGCCTGGTCGTCGACGATGAGGACACGGATGGTCATGAAGGGCTCTCTCCTGAGACGTCGTCAGCGGATGCCACCAGCATGCCCGACGCGGGGTCGCCGAGCGGCAGCACGGCGTGGACCCGGTAGCCGCCCTCCGGGGTGGGCCCGGTCTCCAGGTCGCCGGAGAGCAGCCGCACCCGCTCGCGCATGCCGACCAGGCCCTGCCCGGTGGAGCCGGCGGCCTCCACGGCGGCGCCCCGGCCGGGCGGCGGGTCGTTGACCACGCCGACGGCGAGCGCGCCGTCGGCGGCGGACAGCCGGACCCGGGCGGCGGCGCCGGGGGCGTGGCGGACCACGTTGGCCAGCGCCTCCTGGACGATCCGGTAGGCGGAGAGCGCGACCGCCTCCGGCACCGGCTCCAGCGCGGCGACCTCCTGATCGACCGTCAGCTCGCCCCGGACCCCGGCCTGGGCGACGGTGGCCAGCAGCTTGGGCAGATCCGCGAGCCCCGGCTGCGGGGCCTTGTCGGCCTCGGTCTCGGCGGCCCGCAGCACCCCGAGCAGGCGCCGCATCTCGGCGAGCGAGCCGCGGGCGGCGGCGGCGATCTGGCCGAACTCGGCGACCGCGGGCTCCGGCAGGCCCTCGATCCGGTACGGGGCGCTGTCGGCCTGCACGGCGATCACCGACATGTGGTGGGCGACCACGTCGTGCAGCTCGCGGGCGATCCGGGCCCGCTCCTCCAGCAGCGTCCGGCGGGCGCGCTCGGCCTCGGAGATCTGCTCCTGCTCGGCGAGCAGACGCCGTGCCTCGCCGCGTCCGCGCAGCAGCCAGCCGAGCAGCAGGATCACCCCGGACAGCGCGGTGACCACCACCGAGGAGCCGTCGAAGTGCTCGTTGAAGGCGGTCCAACTCAGGCTGGAGCCGAGGAAGGTGACCACCCAGACGGCCAGCAGGGTGCGGCCGCGCTCGCGCAGCCCCAGGAAGACCATCAGGAACAGGTAGGCGAGCAGCGTGGTGACCGGCCAGGGCCAGCTCTCCTCGCTCGCCGAGCCGTAGGTGGCGACCGCGCCGACCACCACCGACGGGGCGACCAGCTGCCAGGCCAGCAGCGGCCTGGTCAGCGCCAGGGCCAGCGCCCCGGCCTGCACGACGGCGAGCGCGGTGGCGAGCGATCCGCCCAGCCCGTAGACGCGCATCAGCAGCACGATGCCGGTCGGCAGCAGCGCCCCGACCATGGCCAGCACCACGCCGTACGGCGCCGCCCGCACCCAGCGCCGCCGTGCGCCGGACATCAGCGGCCGGTGGTCCGGGGCGGGCTCGGTCAGGGCGCGGAGGAAGTCGTTCCAGATGCTCACGGGCCCGAGGGTAGAGCGGGGCCGGGCCGGTGTCCTCATACCCGGGTAGCGGCCGCCGCGTCATACCGTGGTGCCACCCCGGGCTCCGCGGGGTCCCGGGTCAGCGCCAGGAGCCGGCCAGGGCCGGTCCCAGCTGGTCGAAGTGACGCTCGATCAGGGCGAGCATCCCGTCGGTGCAGGGGCCGTGGGCGTCCGGGTTGGCGGCGTACGACAGGTGTGAGATCCGCACCACGGTGCCGAAGACCGCGGCCAGCAGCCGGGGGCGCAGGTCGAGTTCCGGGTCCAGTCCCTCGCGGTCGGCCAGCACCCGGGCGATCTCCGCCTCCTGCTGGATGGAGTGCCGCAGGTGGGCGGCGAGCAGCGTCGGGGTGGACTCGATCAGCTCGAACAGCTCCAGCGCCGCGTTGACGTTGCCGCCCTGGCCCGGCCCGCCCTGGTCGAGGGTTCGCCAGACCTCGTTGAGGGCGCCGCGCATCGCCTGGAGCGGGTTCTCCCCGGCGGGCCGGGCGCGCAGCCGGCCGAGGAACTGCTCCTCGGCGTCGGCGAGCACCGCGAGGGCGACCTCCTCCTTGTTGGCGAAGTACCGGAAGAAGGTGCGCTGGGAGACCTCCACCTCGGCGGCGATCTCGTCCACCGTGGTCTGTCCGTAGCCCTGCTTCAGGAAAAGCCGGTGGGCGGCGCCGACCAGGGAGTCCCGGGTGCGCTGCTTCTTCCGCTCGCGCAGGCCGACCGGCTGCTCCTCGGCGGTGGTGGGGGTGGCCATGGCTCCACGATAGCGCTCTGACAGTTGGCACGAGGTGACACGAGTCACCGTTTGTCGATTGTCAGCGACTGACATAATGTTCGGGGCGCTGCCGTCCAGCCGCACCACCACTCCACGGGGAAGGCCCGATCCGCATGAGCCAGTCCGTACTCGACAAGACGCAGGCCGATCCGCCGGCCCGCAGCAGCCTGCGGGGGCACCCCTGGCTGACGCTCCTCACCGTCGCGGTGGGCGTGATGATGGTGGCGCTCGACGGCACCGTCGTCGCCATCGCCAACCCGGTCATCCAGGAAGATCTCCACGCCTCGCCCGCCGACATCCAGTGGGTGACCAGCGGCTACCTGCTGGCCCTCGCGGTCTTCCTGATCACCGCAGGCAAGATCGGTGACCGGTTCGGCCACCGCAACACCTTCCTGATCGGCGCGGTCGGCTTCGCCGCCACCTCCGCGGCCATCGGCTTCGCCGGCTCGATCCAGCAGGTGATCTTCTTCCGGGTGCTCCAGGGCCTCTTCGGCGCCCTGCTCCAGCCCGCCGCGCTCGGCCTGCTGCGCGGGGCCTTCCCCGCCGACAAGCTCAACATGGCGATCGGCATCTGGGGCGGCGTCATCGGCGCCTCCACCGCGGCCGGACCGATCGTCGGCGGCCTGCTGGTCGAGCACGTCAGCTGGCAGTCGGTGTTCTTCATCAACATCCCGGTCGGCCTGATCGCGCTCGTCCTCGGCCTGGTGATCCTCAAGGACGTGCGCGCCGAGAACGCCGCCAAGTCCTTCGACATCCCCGGCATCGTGCTGCTCTCCGGCGCGATGTTCATGCTGGTCTGGGGCATCATCAAGGCCCCGGCGTGGGGCTGGGGCGACCCCGCCACGCTGCTCTTCCTCGGCGGCGCGGTGCTCGCCCTGGTGGTCTTCGCGCTGTGGCAGACCCGCGCGAAGGAGCCGCTGATCCCGCTCGCCCTGTTCCGCTCGGTGCCGCTCTCGGCCGGCACCCTGCTGATGGTGCTGATGGCCTTCGCGTTCTTCGGTGGCGTCTTCTTCGTCACCTTCTACCTGCAGAACGTGCACGGCATGTCGCCGGTCGACGCCGGCGTCCACCTGCTCCCGATGACCGGCATGATGATCGTCGGCGCGCCGGTCTCCGGCTACCTGATCGGCAAGGTCGGCCCGCGCATCCCGATCGTCGGCGGCATGCTCTTCACCACCGCCGCGATGCTCGGCATGTCCACCCTGGACGTCGACTCCGGCGGCGGCGTCATGGCGCTCTGGTTCGTGCTGATGGGCCTCGGCCTCAGCCCGGTCATGGTCGGCGCCACCGAGGTCATCGTCGGCAACGCCCCGCTGGAGCTCTCCGGCGTCGCGGGCGGCCTCCAGCAGGCTGCCATGCAGGTCGGCGGCAGCCTCGGCACCGCGGTCCTCGGCGCGGTGATGGCCTCCAAGGTCACCTCGGTGCTCCCCGACAAGTGGGCCGCCGCGACCGGGGCCCCGCTCCCCGCCGGCGAGCAGGGCGAACAGCTCAAGCAGGCCGCGCAGTTGGGCATCGCCCCGCCGAACACCGGCGCGCAGGTGGCCGACGCGGTGCACTCGTCCTTCGTCAGCGGCATGGGCGTCGCCTTCACGGTCGCCGCGATCGTCGCCCTCGCGGCGGCGGGCCTCGGCCTGTTCACCAAGCGCGGTGCGAACGACGCCGGCCCGGCCGTGCACATCTGACGCCCGCTCGACGCAAAGATCCGCCCGAGGACAGGGGTTCTGTTCCTCGGGCGGATCTTTCCGTCTGTCAGGGTTGCTCGCGCAGTTCCCCGCGCCCCTGGCTGGGCTAGCGCTTAGGCGTCGCCGCCCGCGTGGCCCGGGTCGGCGGCGGCCACGTCGAGGAGCTGGTAGCGGTCGATGGCCGCCTTCAGCACGCTGCGGTCGATCTTGCCCTGCTTGGCCAGCTCGGTGAGGGTGGCCAGGACGACCGACTGGGCGTCGATGTGGAAGAAGCGCCGGGCCGCGCCGCGGGTGTCGGCGAAGCCGAAGCCGTCGGCACCGAGCGACTGGTACTGACCGGGCACCCAGCGGGAGATCTGGTCCGGCACCGCGCGCATCCAGTCGGAGACGGCGACGAACGGACCCTCCGCACCGGAGAGCTTGGTGGTCACGTACGGGACGCGCTGCGGCTCCTCGGGGTGGAGCAGGTTGAACTCCTCCGCCGCGACCGCGTCACGGCGCAGCTCGTTCCAGGAGGTCGCCGACCAGACGTCCGCCTTGACGTTCCACTCCTCGGCGAGGAGCCGCTGGGCCTCCAGCGCCCACGGCACGGCCACGCCGGAGGCGAGCAGCTGCGCCGGGATCTGGCCCGCGGTGCCGTCCTTGAGCTTGTAGAGGCCCTTGACGATGCCCTCGGCGTCGACGCCCTCCGGCTCGGCCGGCATCTTGATCGGCTCGTTGTAGACGGTGATGTAGTAGAAGACGTCCTCGCCCTGCGGGTGCTCGGCGGAGGAGCCGTACATCCGGCGCAGACCGTCCTGGACGATGTGCGCGATCTCGTAGCCGTAGGCCGGGTCGTAGGCGACCACACCGGGGTTGGTGGAGGCCAGCAGGTGCGAGTGGCCGTCGGCGTGCTGGAGGCCCTCACCGGTCAGCGTGGTGCGACCTGCGGTGGCGCCGAGCACGAAGCCGCGGGCCAGCTGGTCGGCCATCTGCCAGAACTGGTCGCCGGTGCGCTGGAACCCGAACATCGAGTAGAAGACGTACACCGGGATCAGCGGCTCGCCGTGGGTCGCGTAGGACGAACCCGCGGCGATCAGCGAGGCGGTGCAGCCGGCCTCGGAGATGCCGTCGTGCAGCATCTGACCGGTCGGGGACTCCTTGTACGCCAGCAGCAGCTCGCGGTCGACCGACTCGTAGGTCTGGCCGAGCGGGTTGTAGATCTTGGCGGACGGGAACAGCGAGTCCATGCCGAAGGTGCGGTACTCGTCCGGCGCGATCGGCACGAAGCGGTTGCCGATGCCCTTGTCGCGCATCAGGTCCTTGAGCAGCCGGACGAACGCCATGGTGGTGGCGATGGTCTGGTTGCCGGAGCCCTTCTTGACCGCCTTGTACGCGTCGTCGCCCGGCAGTTCGAGCTTGCGCGGACGCACCTTGCGGGTGGGCACGTAGCCGCCGAGCTCCCGCCGGCGGTCGTGCATGTACTGGATCTCCTCCGAGTTGCGACCCGGGTGGTAGTACGGCGGGTAGCCCTCGTCCAGCTGCTTGTCGGTGATCGGCAGGTGCAGCCGGTCGCGGAAGCGCTTCAGGTCCTCGACCGTCAGCTTCTTCATCTGGTGGGTGGCGTTGCGGCCCTCGAAGTTGGGGCCGAGCGTCCAGCCCTTGACCGTCTGGGCGAGGATCACGGTCGGCTGGCCCTTGTGCTCGCGGGCCGCCTTGAACGCCGCGTAGACCTTGCGGTGGTCGTGGCCGCCGCGACCCAGGTGCTGGATCTGCTGGTCGGACATGTTCTCGACCATGGCGCGCAGGCGCAGGTCGCCGCCGAAGAAGTTCTCGCGGATGTACGCGCCGGACTCGGTGGCGTACGTCTGGAACTGGCCGTCCACCGTGGTGTTCAGCTTGTTGACCAGGATGCCGTCGCGGTCCTGCGCCAGCAGCGGGTCCCAGGAGCGGTCCCAGACCAGCTTGATGACGTTCCAGCCGGCGCCGCGGAACTGCGACTCCAGCTCCTGGATGATCTTGCCGTTGCCGCGGACCGGGCCGTCCAGGCGCTGCAGGTTGCAGTTGACCACGAAGGTCAGGTTGTCCAGGCCCTCGCGGGCGGCCAGGGACAGCTGGCCGAGCGACTCCGGCTCGTCCATCTCGCCGTCGCCGAGGAAGGCGTACACGTGCGAGTCGGAGGTGTCCTTGATGCCGCGGTGCTCGAGGTACCGGTTCATCCGGGCCTGGTAGATCGCGCCGAGCGGGCCGAGGCCCATCGAGACGGTCGGGAACTCCCAGAAGTCCGGCATCAGCCGCGGGTGCGGGTAGCTGGACAGGCCGTACGGGGCCTTCGACTTCTCCTGGCGGAAGGCGTCGAGCTGCTGCTCGGACAGTCGGTCCAGGAGGAAGGCGCGGGCGTAGATGCCGGGGGAGGCGTGGCCCTGGAAGAAGATCTGGTCGCCGGACTCGCCCTCGGCGTCCTTGCCACGGAAGAAGTAGTTGAAGCCCACGTCGTAGAGGGACGCGGAGGAGGCGAAGGTGGCGATGTGGCCGCCGACGCCGATACCGGGACGCTGGGCGCGGGAGACCATAACGGCCGCGTTCCAGCGAGTCGCGTTCAGGATCTTGCGCTCGATCTCCTCGTTGCCGGGGAAGAACGGCTCGTCCTTGGTCGCGATGGTGTTGACGTAGTCCGTGCTGCGCATCTCGGGCACGGCGACACGCTTCTCACGGGCGCGCTCGATCAGCCGCAGCATGAGGTAACGGGCGCGCTCGCGCCCGCGCTCGTCGATGGCAGCGTCAAGCGACTCCAGCCACTCCGCGGTCTCCTCCGGATCGAAGTCCGGGACCTGGCTCGGGAGGCCGCCAATGATGATCGGGTTGCGATCGGATCCGGAAGCCACGCTGTTCCTTCACTGTCGGTCGAAACTGAGGTTGTCGCGCCGCCTCCATCGTGCTACCGCGTTCGGAGATCCGTCATCTCTACCGATCGGTAACCGTTCCGCCTGGTGGGCGGCACGGTCAGGAGGTGGTCCGACCTGGGACCCCGGGCGGACGATGGCGGCCGACCGGGATGAGGGCCAACAGGAGACTCTACGCCCGGACCCTCGAGTAGCCCGAATGCCGTTCGCATCTCGGGCATGCGTACGGCAAGCGCGAAGGCGGGCGACGAAGCATCCTGGTCCCGTACGGATATGGACAAACGGGTGTGATTACCGACACAAGGGGCGGCGTGTCGCCGTACGTCACGTCAACCTTTGGGTGGGATCGGGGGTCGGGTACTTGCGCGAACCGCCGCTCCCGTGTGGACTACGGCCACAGCCTCGGCATGGATGCCGAGCCGAATACTGGAGGTTATTCCCGTGAGCGCGACCGCGGACCCCGCGGACAAGTCCAACCCGGCGCTTCGTCTGGGCTTCGAACAGGGCCAGATCATCCAGGAGCTCGGGTACGACGAAGACAGTGACCAGGAGCTCCGCGAGGGCATCGAGGACATCACTGGTTCCGAACTCGTCGACGAGGACTACGACGACGTCGCCGACGGCGTCCTGCTGTGGCACCGCGACGAGGACGGGGATCTCACCGACGCCCTGGTCGACGCCCTGGAGTACCTTGCGGAGGGCGGCCTGATCTGGCTGCTCACGCCGAAGACCGGCCGTGACGGGCACGTCGAGGCGCACGAGATCGCCGACGCCGCCAAGACCGCCGGGCTCTCCCAGACCAGCTCGGTGGCGATCGCCAAGGAGTGGGCCGGCACCCGGCTGGCAACCCCGAAGGCCTCGAAGACCGGCAAGCGCTGACGCCCGCCCCGCCGCCTTCCGACGGGCCCCGCTGGAGCTTCCTCCAGCGGGGCCCGTTCGCGTTCCCGGGGGTGCTGTGCGCTCGTACCGCCACCGTGTTCACCCAGGGCGAAACCGCCCCCCGAACGGCCGGAACGGCTCACCCGAACGGCCGAACGGGGGGTCCCGGATGCGAGGATGCCCCTGCCCGCACAATTCGTTGAAGGTAGGAAGGTTCCCTCATGACGATCGAGATCGGCGCCCAGGCCCCGGACTTCGAGCTGAAGAACCAGCACGGCGAGTCGGTGAAGCTCTCCGACTACCGCGGCGAGAAGAACGTCGTCCTGGTCTTCTACCCGTTCGCCTTCACCGGGGTCTGCACCGGCGAGGTCTGCGAGATCCAGAAGGAGCTGCCGCGCCTGCAGAACGACGAGGTGCAGGTGCTCGCGGTCTCCAACGACTCGCCGTTCACCCTGCGGGTCTTCGCCGACCAGGAGGGCCTGGAGTACCCGCTGCTGTCGGACTTCTGGCCGCACGGCGAGGTCTCCCGCGCCTACGGCGTCTTCAACGAGGAGAAGGGCTGCGCGGTCCGCGGCACCTTCGTGATCGACAAGGAGGGCGTGGTCCGCTGGAGCGTCGTCAACGGCCTGCCGGACGCCCGCGACACCCGCGAGTACCTGACCGCCCTCGGCGCGCTCTGAGCCGCACCGGACCGCGCCACCGGCCCGGCCGCCCGGAATTCCCGGGCGCGCCGGGCCGAGTCACTCCCGGTGGCGGGAACCCGGCACTACGATCAGGCCGTTGACGGATCGGGAACCCGAATCTTGGAGGATCACGTGGGTGTCAGCCTGAGCAAGGGCGGCAATGTCTCCCTCACCAAGGAGGCGCCCGGCCTGACCGCCGTGGTCGTCGGCCTCGGGTGGGACATCCGCACCACCACCGGCACGGACTTCGACCTCGACGCCAGTGCGCTGCTCTGCACCGACCAGGGCAAGGTCCGCTCGGACGCGGACTTCATCTTCTTCAACAACCTGAAGAGCGCCGACGGCTCGGTCGAGCACACCGGCGACAACCTCACCGGCGAGGGCGAGGGCGACGACGAGCAGATCAAGGTCCACCTGGCGAACGTGCCGGCCGAGATCGCCAAGATCGTCTTCCCGGTCTCCATCTACGACGCGGAGAACCGGCAGCAGAACTTCGGCCAGGTCCGCAACGCCTTCATCCGCGTGGTGAACCAGGCCGGCGGCGCCGAGATCGCCCGCTACGACCTCTCCGAGGACGCCTCCACCGAGACCGCGATGGTCTTCGGCGAGCTGTACCGCAACGGCGCCGAGTGGAAGTTCCGCGCCATCGGCCAGGGCTACGCCTCCGGCCTGCGCGGCATCGCCCAGGACTTCGGGGTCAACGTCTGATCCGACGTCCCGCACGTCACCGGGATCGACGCCTGATCCCGCGCCAACAGCCCACCGGGCCGGGTCCGTTCGCGGACCCGGCCCGGTGGCGTTGTGCGCCCGAACCCGCCGCCCGCGGTGCGGCCTGGGCTTCTTGATAGATTCGGCCATGATCCGCGCACCGGGCCCGGAGCGGCACGAGGCCCGTCGGGGACGCCGACCGGGCCGGGGAACCGCGGAGTTCAGGAAGTTCAGTCGGGTGTGCAGCACTGCACGGCCGCTCGGGGGCGTAGATGTCTTGGGGTGCGCCCGCCGGGCGACCACCACCGGCCCGACCCTCCCGGACGGGCCGGCGGGAGCAGACCGCCACACCCCGGGAGCCCCGGAGACGGGAGCTGGGAGGAAGTCCATGTCCGTCACCCTCGCCAAGGGCGGAAACGTCTCGCTGACCAAGGCCGCGCCGAACCTGACCCAGGTTCAGATCGGCCTCGGCTGGGACGCCCGGTCCACCACCGGCGCGCCGTTCGACCTGGACGCCAGCGCGCTGCTGTGCGCGGGCGGGCGGGTCCTCGGCGACGAGTACTTCGTGTTCTACAACAACCTGCGCAGCCCCGAGGGTTCGGTCGAGCACCAGGGCGACAACCTCACCGGCGACGGTGACGGCGACGACGAGGTGGTGCAGGTCAACCTCGACCTGGTGCCGGTGCAGGTCGACAAGGTGGTGTTCGCGGTCTCCATCTACGACGCGGACGCCCGGCTGCAGAACTTCGGCCAGGTCTCCAACGCCTACATCCGCGTGGTCAACCTCACCGACGGCAGCGAGATCGCCCGCTACGACCTCTCCGAGGACGCCTCCGGCGAGACGGCGATGATCTTCGGTGAGCTCTACCGCTACCAGGGCGAGTGGAAGTTCCGCGCGGTCGGCCAGGGCTACGCCTCCGGCCTGCGCGGCATCGTGCTCGACTTCGGCGTCAACGTCCAGTAGGCGCCCGCGCCGACGCCCCTCAATCGGTCAATTCCGGTATTCCGAAAGGTAACTGACTCCGTGTTCCTCCGCACATTCGGATGGTCCTTCGCCATCACGATCGCCGGCCTGATCGCCGCCGGCCTGATCTGGGGGGCCGAAGGATTCGGCGTCGTCCTGATCCTCTCGATCCTCGAGATCTCCCTCTCCTTCGACAACGCCGTCGTCAACGCCACCGTCCTGAAGCGGATGAACGCCTTCTGGCAGAAGATCTTCCTGACGGTCGGCGTGCTGATCGCGGTCTTCGGCATGCGGCTGATCTTCCCGCTGCTGGTGGTCGGCCTCACCGCCCACCTCAACCCGGCGACCGTGATCGAGCTGGCGCTGGACTCCAGCAAGACCTACGACGGCCACACCTACGCGCAGTACCTGGAGCTGGCCAACCCGGCCATCGCGGCCTTCGGTGGCATCTTCCTGCTGATGATCTTCCTCGACTTCATCTTCGAGGAGAAGGACTTCAACTGGCTGCGCTGGCTGGAGAAGCCGCTGGAGAAGATCGGCCGGCTGGACGCCCTCTCCTCGGTGATCGCCCTGGTGCTGCTCGCCCTGGCCTCCCGGTTCTTCGCCGGTGACCGCGCCGAGACGGTGCTGCTGGCCGGCATCTGCGGCCTCGCCACCTACCTGGCCGTCAACGGCCTGTCCGAGGTGTTCGAGTCCGGGCTGGAGGAGCAGCAGGAGGCCGAGGAGGAGGCCGAGCGCACCGGCAAGTCGATCGTCCAGGTCGGCGGCAAGGCCGCGTTCTTCCTCTTCATCTACCTGGAGGTCCTCGACGCGTCGTTCTCCTTCGACGGCGTGGTCGGCGCGTTCGCCATCTCGCAGGACATCTTCCAGATCACCCTGGGCCTCGGCATCGGCGCGATGTACATCCGCTCGCTGACCGTCTTCCTGGTCCGCAAGGGCACCCTGGACGACTACGTGTACCTGGAGCACGGCGCGCACTACGCGATCGGCGCGCTGGCGCTGATCCTGCTGACCTCGATCAAGTACCACGTGCCGGAGATCGTCACCGGCCTGATCGGCGTCGCGTTCATCGGGGCGGCGCTGGCCTCCTCGATGGTGCGCAACCGCAGGAACCAGGCGTTGGAAGAGGAACCGACGCCGGTGGCCTAGCGGCCGGACGCGGAAACCGGAAGCCGCGCCCGGCGGGGGAACTCCCCTGCCGGGCGCGGCTTCTGCGTGGTGCGGGACGGTCAGCCGAGCTGCTGCTCGATGGCGCGGAGCTTGCGCTCCAGCGAGTCGAGCTTCGGCATCGAGAGGGTGTCCTCGTCGGTGGTCAGGTCGATGGAGGACGAGTAGCTGCTGCTCGAAGAGGAGTAGCTGCTGCTGGAGGTGGACTCCACGGCCGCGCGGGGGCGGCGGCCGGCGTTGAGGGCGGCGGGCTCCAGGTTGGAGGCGCTGACCCGCTCGAGGGTGGTCTCCTCGGGGGCTAGGGCAGGCTCCGTGGCGGACGAAGCGTCACCCGCCGCCGCCAGCGCCGGGACCTGACGGGCGTGCCGGGCCCGGGCGAGGACGCCGCCGCCGGCGCGGGAGAGGGCCTTGAGCTCGGCCCGCTCGCGGCGGTCCGCGCTGCGGGCGCGCACCTTGGCGTCCAGCTTGGCCTGGCGCTCCTCGCGCACCTCCTCGACCGCCTCGTCCAGGCTGCGGACGTTCTCCAGCAGCATCAGCGACCAGGCGGCGTAGGTCTCGCGGGGGGCGCGCAGCCAGCGGACCACGCGGATCTGCGGCAGCGGACGGGGGATCAGGCCCTGCTCGCGGAGCGCGGCGCGGCGGGTCTGCTTGAGCGCCCGGTCGAACAGCACGGCCGCCGAGATCGACATGCCGGCGAAGAACTGCGGGGCGCCGTCGTGGACGCCGCCGCGCGGGGCGTGCACCCAGTTGAACCAGGCCGAGGCGAGGGCGAAGGTCCACACCAGCAGGCGGGAGCCGAGCGCGGCGTCACCGTGGCTGGCCTCGCGGACGGCGAGGACGGAGCAGAACATGGCCGCGCCGTCCAGGCCGAACGGCACCAGGTACTCCCAGCCGCCGGACAGGTTCAGGTTCTGCTCGCCGAAGCCGACCAGGCCCTTGAAGGAGAGCGCCGCGGCCACGCCCGCGCAGCAGAACAGCAGCACGTACGAGGCGCCGCCGTAGATCGCCTCCTTGCGGCGGCGGCGCTCCTCGGAGCGCTCCCACGAGTCGCCGGACTCGTCGACCTTGTTGTTCTTGAAGCGCAGGAAGGCCACCAGGATGGCCGTGAACAGCAGGGCTGCACCGCCGACCACGGCCCAGACCAGCTGTATGGAGGAGAGGTTCATCGCGGGGAGGGCCTCGGCTTTCCGCAGGGCAGGGGAAGTAAGGGGTGACGCACGGGACACCTGTGCGGAGAGACGATATCGCGTCCGAGGACCGGGCATCGTACGGGAGTGATGATCCCTCTGCCAGCCGGACTCGCCGAGGGGTTGACGTTGACTCAGGCGGTTCCGGGTGGGTATTGGATGGGCGAGGAAGGTACCGGTTGGGGGAGGAAGACGCGATGGTCTCGGTGTGGGAGTTCCTGAAGGGGGACCGGAACGACTTCGACACGGGCGGGCAGTTCAAGGTCACGCTGACCAAGGCCCGTCCGCAGCACGCGATCACGGGGTCCGCGGCGACCACGGGCTACCTGTACATCAACCTGCACTGGTCGACCCGCAGCGCCGAGCGGCCGAGCGCCGGCAGCGCGCTGCGGCGGTTCTTCGACCCGCGGATCCTGCGCCCGCTGGAGCCGGAGGGCTTCAGCGGCGGGCCGGTCAGCGTCGACCTCGACCTGGCCTGCATGTACGAACTGACCGACGGCACGCGGGGCGTGGTGCAGCCGCTGGGCCGGCTGTTCGGCGACCTGAACAAGCCGCCGTACATCAAGCTCTCCGGTGACGACGTCTCAGGTGCGCCCTCCGGCGAGACGATGCACATCAACCTGGAGAAGAAGGACAAGTTCAAGCGGCTGCTGATCTTCGTCTACATCTACGACGACACGCCCGCGTTCGACCGCACCCACGCGGTGCTCACCATCGTCCCGCAGAGCGGGCCGCGGATCGAGATCAAGCTGGACGAGCGGGCCCCGGCGGCCCGTTCGTGTGCGGTGGTGCTGATCGAGAACGACGGCGACGGCACGCTGACGATCAGTCGCGAGGTGCGGTACGTGCACGGCTTCCAGTCCGACCTGGACCGGCTCTACGGCTTCGGGATGCAGTGGGAGCGGGGCTACAAGACCGGTGCCGAGTCCGCGGGTTAGCGCGGCTGGAACTGCGGGCCCTGCGGCGGCAGCGCGAACGGCTGCTGCGGCTGCTGGGCCGAGGCCGGGCCGGGCTGCGGCGGCACCGGCTGGGCGGGCGCCTGCGGCTGGACCGGCTGCTGCTGCGGGTACCCGTAGCCCTGCTGGGGCTGCTGCTGGGGATAGCCGTAGCCCGGGGCGGCCGCCGGCGGGTAGCCGTAACCGGACTGCTGAGGCTGCGGGTAGCCGTAGCCCTGCTGCTGGGGCTGCTGCTGCGGGTAGCCGTACCCGGCGGGCTGCGGGACGGGCGGCTGGGCGCCGGTCTGCGGCTGCTGCTGCGGCGCGGGCTGCTGCGGCGCGTGGTGCACGGTCGGCGGCTGCGCGGGCGGCGGCGGGGCGGTGACCGCGGAGGCGGACGGCGCGGCGGCGGCCGGGGCGAGGGTCCAGTCCGGCTCCTCCGCGGCTGCCGGGACGGCGCTCGCGGCGGGGGCCTCGGCGGCGGGCTCGGGGGTGTGGCGGCGCGGGTCGGCGCCGTCCGGGTGCGCCTCGTCCTCGACGGTGACGCCGAAGTCGGTGGCGAGGGCGACCAGGCCGTCCCGGTAGCCCTGGCCGATCGCGCGGAACTTCCAGCCGCCGGCGCGGCGGTAGAGCTCGGCGGCGACCAGCGCGGTGACCGGCTCCTGGTCGAGGATGGAGAACTCGGCCAGCGCGGGCGTGCCCTCGGGCGCGGTGGTGTCGTACAGCAGCACCCGCAGGTTGCCGACGGCCGGGAAGGCGCCGCCCTCGGCGGAACCGGCCAGCACCACCTTGTCCACGTCGGCGGGCAGCTTGGCCAGGTCGACCTCGACGGTGTCCCAGACCTCGCCGCCGCCGCTCTGCTTGGGCAGGTGGCGGACCAGCCCGGACGGGTGCCGGGGCTGGTTGTAGAAGACGAAGTCGGTGTCCTGGCGGACCCGGCCGGTGCCGCCCACCAGCAGGGCCGAGGCGTCCACGTCCGGGGACCCCGGGGTGTCCGTCCAGCGCAGGACGGCGCGGACGGCACCGGCCGTCAGGGGGATGTTGGCGCCCTTCGCCATCACGTGCGTCATAGCGCACCATCCTGCCGTCTGCCGGGGGCCCGGGACAACGCGGTGCCCGCGTCGGGGGCGGCGCCGCGCGGGCGGGAAGGTCGCGGGTCGCACTCCGATGTGACGCCGTCGGCAACCTTGCGAGAATTCGATGTTTCGAAGTCTTTCCTTGGCCTGATCTGACCGTACGATAAGCGGCCAACGGCCCGGCACCCACTCCCACCACGCCGGCGGCGTACCCGGCGAACTATCCGGCCGCGTCAGCCGTCCTTGTGTCGAGGCGTCAGCCGTTCCCGTCCCCCGGACGGGCCCCACCGGACCCCAGCTGGAGAGCACTTTGCGCCACTTCGGGCACCTCGCGGACGACGTCCGCAGCCGGCTCTTTCTCGAGCAGCCCGCCGTGTTCGACCGGGACAGCGAGCCGGCCGTGCTCGCCACCGCGCTCGGCGCCACGCTCTACAGCCCCGCCACCCGGCCCACCCTGGCCCGCGACGTGCGCCGCCAGGCCACCCGCGGCGTGGTCTCCATGGTGCTGTGCCTGGAGGACGCCATCGCCGACCACGAGGTGGCCGACGCCGAACACAACCTGGTCGCCCAGCTCACCGAACTCGCCGACGAGGGCGCCGACGCCGAACTGCCGCTGCTGTTCGTCCGGGTCCGCGCCCCCGAGCAGATCACCGACCTGGCCCGCCGGCTCGGCCCCGCGCTGCGGCTGCTCAGCGGCTTCGTGGTGCCCAAGTTCACCGAGGACAGCGGCGGCCCGTTCCTGGAGGCGCTGATCGGCGCCGAAGAGACGGGCGGGCGGCGGCTGTTCGTGATGCCGGTGCTGGAGTCCCCGGAGCTCGCCCACCTGGAGAGCCGCCGCGACCAGCTGTTCGGCATCTCCCGGCTGCTCGACAAGCACCGCGAACGGGTGCTCGCCGTCCGGCTCGGCGTCACCGACCTGTGCTCCGCCTACGGCCTGCGCCGCTCGCCCGACCTGACCGCCTACGACGTCGCCCTGGTCGCCGGGGTGATCGGCGACGTGGTCAACGTGCTCGGCCGCGCCGACGGCACCGGATACACCGTCACCGGCCCGGTCTGGGAGTACTTCCCGCTGCAGGAGCGGATGTTCAAGCCGCAGCTGCGCCGCACCCCGTTCGCGGAGGCCACCCCGCCCGCCGACCGGGTCCGCCAGCGGCTGATCGAGCACGACCTGGACGGGCTGATCCGGGAGATCGAGCTCGACCGGGCCAACGGCCTGCTCGGCAAGACCTGCATCCACCCCAGCCACGTCCCCGCCGTGCACGCCCTCTCGGTGGTCACCCACGAGGAGCTGTGCGACGCCCGCGACATCCTCCAGCAGCACCACGGCGGCGGCGGGGTGCTGCGCTCCGCGTACACCAACAAGATGAACGAGGCCAAGCCGCACCGGGCCTGGGCCGAGCGGGTGCTGCTGCGCGCCGAGGTGTTCGGCGTGGCCCGGGCCGAGGTGACCTTCGCCGAACTGCTCTCGGCCTGTCTCTGCTGACCGCCGCGCCGCCCGTCCGGCCCGTCGGCTGACGCGTTGTCAGCCGATCGGCTGGTCTTCTCCCGCCACTCGTCGCGCGGAGCCCGGCCGGTCGGCCGATCCGCGCGCACCGGCACGCCCGTAGGCTCGGGGTCGAGCCGCACCACGTGCAGGGCCTGCACGACCGCACCGCATGCAGGGCCCGCACCACTCGTACGACAGCACCACCCGCGGTGCCCGCACCACTCGCACCACCAGGAACTGGAGTCCCGCCGATGACCGTCGACACCACCGCCCGCGGGCCCGTCGGGGCCGAGGACTGGACCGGCCAGTGGGTCACCGACCGGCTGGGCATCCGGCTCACCGGCGGGCCCGAGCTGACCGACATGATCGGGCTCGCGCTGCGCCGCAACCCGCGGCGCGCCCACCTGCTGGTCTCCCGGGTGCTGGGCAAGCACGTCCCGCAGCGGCCCGCCGTGGTGCACGGCGCCGGCCTCGACCTCGGCCGCCGGGTCGCCGAACTGCTCGGCGCCGACGCCGCCCGCGCCGTGGTGCTCGGGTACGCCGAGACCGCCACCGCGCTGGGCCACAGCGTCGCCGACGGGCTGGACGCGCCATACCTGCACTCCACCCGCCGCCCGGTCCCCGGCGTCGCCCCGCTCGGCGGCTTCGAGGAGGAGCACTCGCACGCCACCAGCCACCTGCTCCTCCCCGAGGACGGCCGGCTGCTCTCCGGCGACGGCCCGCTGGTGCTGGTCGACGACGAGTTCTCCACCGGCACCACCGTGCTCAACACCATCCGCGCCCTGCACGCCGCCCACCCCCGCGAGCGGTACGTGGTGGTCGCCCTGGTCGACCTGCGCACCCCCGCCGACCGGGCCAGGCTCACCGACGCCGCCGCCGAACTCGGCGCCCGGCTCGACCTGGTGGCCACCGCCACCGGCGGCGTCCGGCTCCCCGCCGACGTGCTGGAACGCGCCCAGGCGCTGATCGACGCCGCCCCGGCCGAGCCCGAACCGCCCGCCGCCACCGGCGAGTTGGTCCACGCCCGGCTGCCCTGGCCCGAGGGCCTGCCCGACGGCGGCCGGCACGGCTTCACCCCTGCCCACCGCGACCGGCTCGAAGCCGCGCTCCCCGAACTCGGCGCCGCCCTGGCCGACGCCGTCGGCCCCCGCCCCGGCCGGGTGCTGGTGCTCGGCTGCGAGGAGCTGATGTACGCCCCGCTGCGCCTCGCCGACGCCCTGCAACGCCAACTCCCGGACGCCGAGGTGCGGTTCTCCACCACCACCCGCTCCCCGGTGCTCGCCCTCGACGACCCCGGCTACGCCATCCGCACCCGGCTCGCCTTCGCCGCCCATGACGACCCCGCCGACGGCACCACCGAGCGCTACGCCTACAACGTCGCCCCCGGCAGCGACCCGGCCCGCCGCTTCGACACCGTCGTCCTGGTGGTCGACGACCCCGCCGACACCCCCGCCCTGCACCACGGCGCCGACGCCCTGCTGCCACGGCTGCGCGGCGTCACCGACCGGGTCGTGCTCGCCGTTCTCCCGGCGTACCGCCCCGCGCCATCCGTCTGACGCCCCGCCGCCCATCCGCTGACCCAGCATCACCCCTGCGCACTCCCAGTGAAGGCCCGGCATGACCGCACACACCGCCCCGTCCCCGCCCACCGCCCGCCCGCTGTACGGGCCGGCCTTCTCCTCGTACCCGGCCGAGGACGTCAGCTGGCTGCTCAAGGACCTCTCCGGCGTCCACCTGGAGGCGCCCACCGAGGAGCGTGAGGAGGCCGTGCAGTCCGGCGGCGCCCACTACGCCGAGTCGCTGCCGGTCGAGTACCAGCCCAGCGCCGACTACCAGCAGCTGTTCCACACCGCGCTGGCCGGCTCCGCGCAGCGGCTGGCCACCGCCGTCGGCACGGTCGCCGAGACCCTGCTGCGCGAGCGCGGCCCGCACCTCGTGCTGGCCTCGCTGGCCCGGGCCGGCACGCCCGTCGGCGTCCTGATCCGCCGCTGGCTCGCCCACGCCCACGGGCTGGACGTACCGCACTACACCGTCTCCATCGTCCGCGGCCGCGGCATCGACCAGGTCGCGCTGCGCCACCTCACCGCCCGCCACCGCGCCGCCGACGTGGTCTTCGTCGACGGCTGGACGGGCAAGGGCGCGATCACCCGTGAACTCGACGAGGCCCTGGCCGGGACGGGCTTCAACTCCGAACTCGCCGTCCTCGCCGACCCCGGCGGCTGCGTGCGCACCTACGGCACCCGGGACGACTTCCTGATCCCCTCCGCCTGCCTCAACTCCACCGTCTCCGGCCTGGTCTCGCGCACCGTGCTGCGGGCCGACCTGATCGGACCGGACGAGTTCCACGGCGCCAAGTTCTACCGCGAGCTGGCCGGCGCCGACGTCTCCCGGCTCTTCGTCGACACCGTCGCCGCCGCCTTCGGCGAGGTCGCCGAGGCCGTCGCCGCCGAGACCGCGCGGCTCGCCACCGCCGACCGCACCCCGACCTGGGAGGGCTGGGCCGCCGTCGAGCGGATCAGCACCGAGTACGGCATCGACAACATCAACCTGGTCAAGCCCGGCGTCGGCGAGACCACCCGGGTGCTGCTGCGCCGCGTCCCCTGGCGGATCCTCGCCCGGCGCGGCACCGGCGCCGACCTCGACCACGTCCGGCTGCTGGCCGCCCAGCGCGGCGTCCCGGTCGAAGAGGTCGACCACCTGCCGTACAGCTGCGTCGGCCTGATCCACCCCCGCTACACCCGTGGCGCCATCGGCCCGGACGGCACCGCCGTCCACGGCTGAGGCCCGCGAACCCCGATCGAAGGAGACCCCACCCGTGCCGCAGTTCCTGGTCGCCAGCGACCTCGACCGGACGCTGATCTACTCCAACCGCGCGCTCGCGCTGGAGGTGCCCGACCGGCTCGCCCCGCGGCTGCTCTCGGTGGAGGTGCACGACGGGAAGGCGCTCTCCTTCATGACCGAGCGGTCCGCCGCCCTGCTCGCCGAACTCGCCGGGCAGGTGCCGGTGGTGCCGATCACCACCCGCACCCGCACCCAGTACGAGCGGATCAACCTGCCCGGCCCGACGCCCGGTTGGATCCCGCCCTACGCGGTCTGCGCCAACGGCGGCCACCTGCTGGTCGACGGCGTCCCCGACCTGGACTGGCAGCGCGAGATCCGCGACCGGATGGAGACGGCCAGCGCCCCGCTGCCGCAGGTGGTCGAGCACCTGGCGATCGTCGCGGACCCCGAGTGGACCCACAAGCGCAAGGTCGCCGACGAGCTCTTCGCCTACCTGGTGGTCGAGCGCGCCGAACTGCCCGCCGGCTGGGTCGAGGAGCTCACCGGCTGGTGCGAGGAGCGCGGCTGGACGGTCTCGCTGCAGGGCCGCAAGGTCTACGCGGTGCCCGCGCCGCTCTCCAAGGGCGCCGCGCTCGCCGAGGTCCGCCGCCGCACCGGCGCCGACACCGTCCTGACCGCCGGCGACTCCCTGCTCGACGCCGAACTGCTGCTCGCCGCCGACCACGCCTGGCGGCCCGGCCACGGCGAACTCGCCGAGACCGGGTGGACCCGACCCGGCGTCACCGCGTTGACCGAGATCGGCGTCGCCGCGGGCGAGGAGATCGTCCGTCAGATGCTGGAGCTGGTACGCGCGGGCGTCGCCGTCCCGGCCGTCTGACGGACCGTCGATCCGGGGCGTCAGCCGCAGCAGCCGCCACCGCAGCAACCGCCGCCGCCCCCGCTCGGGGCCGGGGCCGGGGCGGCGGCGGCACCGGCCGCGCCGGTGACCGCGACGGTGGACAGCAGCTTGACCGTGTCGGTGTGCCCGTCCGGGCACACCGCCGGGTCGTTGGCCTGCGCCATCGCGCGGCGCAGTTCGAACGTGGCACCGCAGGAGCGGCAGCGGAAGTCATAGCGAGGCATACCGAGCAGGGTACCCAGCGCGAACCGCCCGGGGCAGTAGGCGGCGGCCCTGGGCGAGGACGGGCGGCCCGGGCTCAGTGGCCCCGGATCATCGTCACGACCTCGGCGGCGGTCTCCCGGACCGCGGCCAGCTCGGTCAGGAAGTGCCAGTAGTCCGGGTGCCGGCCGGCGTCCTCCAGCGAGGCCACCGCCCGGTCCAGGCGGGCCACCGCGGCGTCCAGCGGGCCGGCGTGCCGCGGGTCGGGGGCCTGCCGTCCGGCCATCGCGAGGCGCTGGGCGTCGCGCAGTGCGAAGCGGGTCCGCTCGATCTCGCGGTGCGGGTCGTGCTGCACCTCGTTCAACTGCCGCAGCCGCTCGTTCACCGCGGTGACCGAACCCTCCGCGGTGTCCAGCAGCGCCCGCACCGTGCCGATCGCCGCGGTGGCGTCCGCCCAGCGCTGCTCGTCCCGGGCGCGCACCGCCTCGGTCAGCTTGGTCCGGGCGGTGCGCACCGCGTCCGCGGTCTGCGTCGGCACGTGCTGCAGGTCCTGCCAGCAGGCCATCGAGAACCGCCGACGCAGTTCGCTCAGCGCCGGGTCGACCGTGCCCGCGCGGTTCTCCAGCGCGTCGATCCGGGTCCGCAGGGTGCTCACCCGGCGGTCGAGCTCCTTCGCCCGCTCCGGCAGGTGCGCGGCGTCCGCGCGGATCGCCTCGGCCCGGCGCAGCACGTCGTCGGCCCGCTGCAGCGTCGCCGGGACGCCGTGCTGCGACACGCCCTGGTTCAGGCGGGTCAACTCCGGTGCCAGCTCGGCCAGTCGGGCCGCCAGGTCGTCCGCCTTCAGGCCCGCCCCGCGGGCCTGCTCCAGCGCGGTGGTGGCCGCCAGCAGCGCCTGCTTGGCCCGCTCCACCGCGGGGGTGACCCGGATCAGCTGCGCCTCGGCGTGGTCCACGATCGGCTGCAGCCGGGTGGTGAACGCCGTCAGCTCGGCGCGCTTGGCGTCCAGCTCGTGCTTGGCCTGGTCGAGCCGCTGCTTGGCCTGCCAGGCCGCGGACGGGTCCAGCTCGGTCGCGTCCAGGTCGACGGCGTCCAGCGCCCCCAGGTAGGCGACGGTCACCTGGTCGATCCGCTGGGACAGGTTCGCGAAGTCGGCGGCCACCTGCCGGGCGGTGGCCGGCTCGCCCGCCGACTTCACCGTCTCCACCGCGAGCAGCGCGTCCCGCTGCGCGGAGTCCAGCTCGTAGAACGACTCCTGTGCGGCCTCCCTGGCCGCCCTGGCGTCCGCCCGCGCGCCGTCCCGACGGCCGCCGCCCCACCAGCCGCCCCGCCCCCCGCCACCGCCGCCGGCCACCCTCACCACGCGCTCCCTGCTCCACTCCGTCAGCCCGCTTCACCCGCCATTCTTGCCGATCACCCGCCCCGCCCGGCACCCCCCGGCCATCCCGCCCCACAACGGGGCGGCGAACCACTCCCCGGACCAGGTAGTCTGTCCACTCGTCGTGTGACCGGCCACACCGGTCCCGCTCGACGGGGGCGCATAGCTCAGCGGTAGAGCGCCGCCCTTACAAGGCGGATGTCGGCGGTTCGAAACCGTCTGCGCCCACTCCGAGGATTCAGGTCAGCGGCCCCTCCACCCCGCCGGTGGAGGGGCCGCTGCCGTTGCGTCGGCCGGGCCGGTCGCGCGTCGCGGAGGACTCGTGGTGGAGCCGGGCGGCGGACGGCCGTCGGCGTTCCCGCGGTCGTGCGGAGTCGGCCGGCCGGCGGGTGGGCTCCTTACGTGGGCGCGGGGCGTCGCCTACGATCAGGGGACTCGGTGTCGGTCCGCACCGTCAGGAAGGCTCATGACGACTCACCCCACCTCCTCGGAAGAGGACCTCGCCCCGCTGTTGGAGGCGCTGAAGGCGCTGGCCAACCCGGTGCGGCTGCAGGTTCTGCAGTGGCTGCGTGAGCCCGAGCGGCACTTCCCGGTCGAGCCGGCGGTGACGGACCCGCGCACGGTCGGCGTCTGCGTCAGCCACATCCAGGCCAGGACCGGGCTGGCGCAGTCCACGGTCTCCGCCTACATGGCCGTGCTGGAGCGCGCGGGACTCGTGCGCTCCACCCGGGTCGGCAAGTGGACCCACTACCGGCGCGACGAGCAGCGCATCGCCGCGCTGGTGGGGCAGCTGGGGAACGTCCTCGGAGCCGCCGAGTTGGCGGGCAGCCTGCGCTGACCGCCCGCCCGGCGAGTGTCCGGCCCTGGGTGGAGCCGTCGAACCCCGTTCGGTGGCGCGGCGGCCCTCAGCGGGGTGTGCCGAGCCGGAAGCCGACGCCGCGGACGGTCACGATCCAGCCGCTCGCGCCGAGCTTGCTCCGCAGGCTGCTGACATGGGTGTCGATGGTGCGCCCCCGTGACCACTCGTCGTCCCAGACCTGGCGCAGCAACTGGCGGCGGGAGAAGGTCTCGCCGGGCTGCGAGGCCAGCAGATGCAGCAGGTCGAACTCCTTGGGAGTCGCCGGGATCACCCGCCCGCCCATGGCGATCTCGCGGCTGCGGGTGTCGATCCGTAACGCCCCGTGGGTGATGACCGGCGCGGTCGGCCGCGCGGACGGGTGGGCCCGGCGCATCACGGCCTCGATGCGGGCCAGCAGTTCCCGCAGGCCGTACGGCTTGACCACGTAGTCGTCCGATCCGGCCTGCAGCCCGAGGACCCGGTCGAGCTCGGTACCGCGCGCGGTCACGATGATGATCGGGGTGCTTCCCTCGGCGCGGAGCCGGCGGCACACCTCCAGGCCGTCCAGGTCCGGCAGGTCGAGGTCGAGCAGGATCAGGTCGGCGCCGTGGTGGGATCTGAGGGCGAGGCGGCCGGTCGCGACGCTGGAGGCCGTGTGTCCGTGTCGGCGCAGTTCGTGCACCAGACCCTCGGCGGCGGTCGCGTCGTTCTCGACCACCAGCACGCGCAGCGCCTGCGCGACGTGTCCCGGCTGTCCCCGGTGGCCCGCCGGTCTCGGGTGGCCCGCGTGCCCCGGTTCCCATGACTGCGCGGGCGGTTCCTGCGCCAGTCTTACAACGGTCCCGAGCCTTGCCGGCATCGCAGTGTGCTGCTTCATCGGCATCTCCCCCCGTAGCACTACGAACTGGTGATCGGCCAGCGGAGAACATTATCAGACGTTCTTGTTCGATTGCCATTGCCACCCGGTAAAGCCTCCGCCCGCGGACTCGGAAGCCTGGATTCCGCAACGTCGATAGTCGGGGAATGGGAAAGAAACGCGAGTGTTACAGGGCGGCAAGAATCGGCTGTGGCATGATTTCCGGCGCGAACGGAGGCAATAATTCGGTTGACCTGGCGGCGGGATGGCCGCATACGTTTACAGGTTTGACCGAGGGGGTCGGGTGACGGTTCATCGGATGACTACCCATCAGGCTGCACCTCTGGACGGTCGGGAGGGCTGCCCCGTGACCAGTCGCGCCGGGACTAGCCTCGGGGCGGCCGGTCCGGGTGCGGCTACGGGCGGCCCGCTCGGGGCCTGGTCCGGCCTGCCGCGGGCAGGGAGTCATTCATTGACATATCGCAATGCGTCTATATGATCTCGGCATGTCCACTCTCGCTGCCGCACCCACCGCCCTGATCGTTCACGCTCACCCCGAGCCCCTGTCGTTCACCGCCGCCCAGATGGCCACCGCCGCCCAGGCCCTCCGGGACGCCGGCTACCAGGTCGACGTCGTGGACCTGTACCGCGACGGCTGGGCGCCGATCCTCTCGCGCGACGAATTCGCCCCGGTGGAAGGGCACTTCAAGCCTCAGGCGGAGCAGATGCGGGCGGTCCGGGAGGGGACGGTCGACGCTGCCGTCCAGGACCAGCTCGAGCGGATGCTCGCCGCCGACCTCCTCGTGCTGTCCTTCCCGATGTGGTGGTTCTCGCTGCCGGCCATCCTCAAGGGGTGGGTGGACCGGGTCTTCGTGATGGGCGCGCTGTTCGGCGGGGATCACGGCTTCTTCGAGACCGCCGCGCTCGCGGGCAAGAAGGCGATGCTGCTGTTCACGACGGGCGGCTCCGGCGAGACCTTCCTGGACGGCGGCGCCTTCGGCCCGTTGGACGACTTCCTGTTCCACATCCACCGCGGGATGCTCGAGTTCGTCGGCTACCAGGTCCTCGAACCGGTGATCACCTTCGGGCCGGCCCACCTGGGCGACGAGGAGCGGGCGGCCGCGCTGAAGGTCGTCGCGGAGACGGTCAGGTTCCGGGCGGAGAGCCTCCTCGGGCAGAACCAGCCCGCGTCGGCGGTGAGTTGAGGTCGAGACCGGGAATTCACACGGCGCGGGATTCGCGTAGCACGGAATTCACACGGCGCAGCATTCGCACGGCATTCGCGCGGGTGGCGTGGAGCACACGGCGGGCGGCTACCAGATGGCTGATGCGGTCGGTGAGGTAGGCCGCCGCCGCGTTCGGGTCGAGCGTACGGTCGACGTTCTGCAGCATGTCGGCA
>NZ_JBFAQR010000069.1:0-37223 GCF_040678815.1 Kitasatospora sp. NPDC049285
CCGGAGGACCGGGCGGCCATTCCTTCCGAGCCCTCGAGGGCAACGCGCCATCAGCCATACCCGGTCCTCCCGGACCGCCTCACATTCTTAGGGACGCGCCATGCCGGAACACCTCTCGCGCCGATCGGTACTCGCCGGAATGGCGGCCATGACGGTCGCCAGCGCCGTCGGCTCCGTGGCCATGTCGACGCCCGCGTACGCCGCGGCCGCCGCCGACCCGCTGCCGCTCCCGCCGCTGCGCATCCCGCAGACCGACCTGGGCCTGGAACAGCAGCCCGACTCCAAGATCCAGTGGCTGCAGGACGCCAAACTGGGCATGTTCATCCACTGGGGACCGTACGCGGGCCCGGCCCAGGGCGAGTGGTACATGCACAACTCCGCGGTCACGCCGGACAACTACCGGAAGCTCGTCACCGACGCGACCGGCCAGCAGTTCACCGCCGACGCCTACAACCCGGCGGCCTGGGCCCAGTTGGCGAAGGACTTCGGCGCGAAGTACACGACGCTGACCACGCGTCACCACGACGGCTTCGCGCTCTGGCCGCTGAACCACCCCAACGCCTGGAGCTCCGGGCAGGCGCCGCTCAACCGCGACTTCGTCAAGGACTACGTCGCCGCGGTGCGGGCCGCCGGTCTGAAGGTCGGCCTCTACTACTCGCCGATCGACTGGCGCTACCCCGGCTACTACGACGTGACCGGCACCAACTGCGCGACCAACCCGTGGGGTTACACCACCGATCCCGCGCACAAGGAGAACGCGCGGATCATGAAGACCGAGGTGTACCAGTCGGTCAAGGAACTGGTCACCCAGTACGGCGTGATCGACGACCTGTGGTGGGACGGCGGCTGGATCGCGGAGCAGGGCACCGACGCGGCGGGCGCGTTCTTCTGGGAGCCCGGCCAGTTCCGCGACGCCGCCAACCAGTGGCAGGTGGACGCCGCGTACGGCGAGACCGACGCCAACGGCAAGCCGCTCGGCCTGATGGGCATGGTCCGCAAGCACCAGCCCGACATCGTCGCCACCTCGCGCTCCGGCTGGAAGGGCGACTACGACAGCGACGAGGGCCCGGGCGTCCCGAGCGGGGCGATCCGCACGGGCCGGCTGGTCGAGAAGGTGTTCACCGTCGGCAGTGCGTGGGGTTACACCAACGGCGGCACGATGAGCTATGCCACCGCGATGAACATCCTGGTCAACTGCTGGGTGCGGAACATGACCGCGATGGTCAACGTCGGCCCCGACCGGCACGGCACCGTGCCCGACGCGCAGGCCAACCTGCTGCGGCAGATCGGCACCTTCATGAGCGCCTGCGGCCAGTCGATCTACGGCACCCGCGGCGGCCCGTGGAACCCCGTCGACGGCCAGTACGGCTTCACGTACAAGGACGACACCTTCTACGTCCACCTGCTCCCCGGCTACAGCGGCACCTCGTTCACCACCCCGGCGGTCGGCGACGCGCAGGTCACCCGGGTGTTCGACGTCCGCTCCGGCAGCAACCTCTCCTTCAGCGTCACCGGCGGCAAGGTCACCGTCACCGGCATCGACCGCACCACCCACCCGCAGGACAGCGTCATCGGCGTCGTCCTCGACCGGAGCGTGCAGCCGGGCGACATCGCCGCCGGCAAGGCCGCGACCGCCGACAGCGAGGAGAGCGCCAAGGGCAACACCGCGGCCAAGGCGATCGACGGAGCCACCGCCACCCGCTGGTGCGCCAACGACGGCGGCACCGGGCACTGGCTGAAGGTCGACCTCGGCTCGACCCGCTCGCTGACCGGCACCCGGATCGCCTGGGAGCTCGACCAGACCAACTACCGGTACAAGATCGAGGGTTCGACCGACAACAGCGCGTGGACCGTGCTGGCCGACCTCACCGCGACGACCGGCACCAGCCAGGTCCAGACCGCCCAGTTCCGCACCCAGGCGCGGTACGTGCGGGTCACCGTCACCGGGCTGCCGGCCAACGTCTACGCCTCCATCCGCAACCTCGAGGTCTACGACCGGCCGTTCGCCGCGGACCTCGGCACCGTCAAGCTGGTCAACCGCAACAGCGGCAAGGTGCTGGACGTCAGCGGCGGCTCCAGCTCCGACGGGGCCCTGGTCGTCCAGTCGACCTGGAACGCCGGGACCAGCCAGCAGTGGAAGCTGCTGCCGAACTCCGACGGGTCCTACCGGCTGTCCAACGTCAAGAGCGGCAAGGTCCTCGACAGCCCCGGCAGCTCCGCCCAGGGCGCCGACCTCGACCAGTGGACCGCCGACAGCGGCGACAACCAGTCGTGGCAGCTCTCCCCGTCCGCCACCAACGGCTACTACCGGCTGGTGAACGTCCGCAACGGCTGGTGCGCCGACGTGTCCGGCGCCTCGACCGCCGAGGGCGCCAACGTCCTCCAGTGGACCACCACCGGCGGCGCCAACCAGGACTGGCAGATCGTCGCGGTCTGAGTCCGACCGCGCGGGCGGGACGGGTCGACTGACGGGCCGTCAGGTGAAAGGGGAGGCCGGCGGATCGGCACCCGTCACCCGATCCCGCTCGCGCGGACGCGGGCCAGGTCTCGGAGCAGGTCGAGGAAGGCCGCATCGTCGGCGACGGGTTCGGGCCGGTCCTGGCCGCGCTCGACGTAGTGGACGATCCAACTGCCCGACGACGCCTCGAACTCGGCCGTGACCACCGGGTCGCCGTCCAGGAGCAGGAAGGAGGTCGTGCTCGGGTTCGGCCGGACGTCAGGGGTCAGCGGGCTGACGTCCTGCATGGCCATTCCCGGTGGGTCTCCGGCCGGCAGGCCGCGCACAGGTGGGTGCCGCGCGGGGCGGGCAGCGCCACGGCCTGCTGGAGCAGGTCGGCGGGGAGCCCGGCCGGCTCGCCCGGCGGCGTCAACTCCCGGAGGAACAGCGACAGCGACCCCTGCCCCGGTCAGGCCTTCTTGACCACGCTGGACTTGAGCTGCATGGCGCCGAATCCCTCGATGCGGCAGTCGATGTCGTGGCCGTCGACGCCGTCGACCAGGCGGATGTTGCGGACCTTGGTGCCGGCCTTGATCCCCGAGGGGCTGCCCTTGACCTTGAGCGCCTTGACGACGGTGACGGTGTCGCCGTCCACCAGCACGTTGCCGACGGAATCGCGAACGACCCGCCCGCCCGGGGCACCGGCGTCGCCGGCGTCGGCGCTCTCGGCGGGAGTCCACTCGTGGCCGCACTCCGGGCAGACCATCAGCGTGTCCATCGGGTAGGTGTACTCGCCGGCGCACTTCGGGCAGGGCGGCATGGTCGCCGTCATTCGTTCATCCTCATCTGGTGCTGGTCGCAGGGGACCGCGGGGACTGCCCGAGGGCGACCTCACAGTTGCGAATGTTAGCAACTGTGCATGTCGTCATGCGGTGAGGGGCCTCGGACCGTCGCTGCGCCGCAGCTCGGGGGTGGAGCCGGCGACCGTGAGCACCGCGAGGAGGCAGAGCAGTCCGCCGGTGACCAGGGCGGTGGCCCCCGAGGTCCAGCCGGCGACGGCTCCGCCGCGGAGGTTGCCGAGTTGCGGGCCGGCCTGGGCGACGATGGTCTCGGCCGCGGTGACCCGGCCGAGCAGGGCGTCGGGGGTGCAGGTCTGGACGATGGTGGTGCGGGAGACGACGGCGATGGCGTCCGCGGCGCCGGCGAGCGCGAGCAGGGCCAGGCCCGTCCACGCGCTGCGGGTCAGCCCGAAGACGCCGAGGGCGGCCGCCCAGGTGGCGCTCGCCCCGAGCATGACGGGGCCCGGGCGGGCGAGGCGGGTGACCGGGCCGGAGAACGCGGTGGCGGCCACGCCGCCCACGGCCAGCGCGGACATGAACAGCCCGAGCGTGCGCGGGTCGCCGCCGAAGCGCTCGCTGTTGACGAGCGGGAAGACGCTGACGGGCATGGCGAGCACGGTGGCGGCCAGGTCGGTCAGCAGAGCGCCGCGCACCACCCGATGCCCCGTCAGGAACCGCAGCCCGTCGGCGATTCCGCTCAGCCCGGGCCGGGACGCCCCGCCGACGGGCGGCATCGCGGGCAGGGCGAACGCCGCGGCGAAGGAGCAGCCGAAACTCACGGCGTCCAGCAGGTAGCAGACGCCGATGCCCCACCAGCCGATGACCACACCCGCGGCGGCCGGGCCGAGCAGCATCATCGCCTGCCCGGTGGCCTGGTTCAGTGCCACCGCCGCCGCGACCTGCTCCTTCGGCACCAGGCGCGGGATGAACACGCCCGCCGCAGGTGCGCCGACGGCCCCGAACGCGGCCTGCACCGCCACCAGTCCCAGGACGGCGGCGACGGGTGCGTGCCCGGTGAACCCCTGGACCGCCAGCAGCAGCGAGCAGCCGGCCTGGCCCGCGTTGCCCAGCAGGTAGACCCTGCGCCGGTCCGCCCGGTCCACCCAGGACCCCGCGAACAGGCCGATCCCGATCATCGGCAGCGCCTGGGCCAGCCCCACGGCGCCGCTCCACACCGCGCTGTGGGTCATGCCCCAGACCTGGAACATCACGGCGACCACGGTCATGAAGCTGCCGAACGTGGACACCGTCCGCCCGATCAGCAGCCGTCGGAACGGCGGCGACGACCGCAACGGCCGGACGTCGACCAACGCGCGGGAGAGCTTCATTCGGCCACGACCACGGGTGGCAAGGGCTGCTGCACGTCGCGACCCTAGCCGACCGGCCGGGGGTTCTCCGACGGAGTTTCTACAGGCCGACCGCCTCGGCGGTGGCGTCCCACAACGAGGCGGCAGCGGTCGGGTCGGCCGCGTGGGCGGCGGGCGGGGTGAGCCCGGTGGCCTTGGCGGCCTCGTAGTAGCCGCCGTTGACCAGCTCGGCGGCCGGGAGGGTGGCGAGGCGGACCAGTCGGGCGCCGGCCGCCCGCGGGGAGACCAGGAACGGCGCGTACCGGTAGAAGAGCCGGGACGCGGTGCCGTCGCTCCCGAAGTTCGTCCGGACGACGCCCGGGTGGAAGGCGACGCTGGTCAACTCGGGCCAGCGGCGGGCCGCCTCGGCGGTGAAGAGGATGTTCGCGGACTTGCTCCAGCCGTAGGCCGTGAACGACCGGTACTCCTGCGGGTCGCCGGTGAAGTCGGTCGGCCCGCCCGGGCCGGGGCGGCCCTGACGGTGCGCCCGGGAGGCGGTGTTCACCACCCGCGCCCCGGCGAGGTTCTCCCGCAGCAGTCCGGTCAGCAGGAACGGGGCCAGGTGGTTGCCCTGGAGGGTGGCCTCGAAGCCGTCCGCGGTCCGGCGGTAGCCCGGGACCAGGGCGCCCGCGTTGTTGGCGAGCACGTCGATCCTCGGGTAGCGCTCGGCCAAGGCGGCGGCGAGGTCGCGTACCTGGCCGAGGGATTCGAAGTCGGCGCAGAACCGGTCCGGCTCCCGGCCGTCGCCCGCGGCCCGCACCCGGTCGACGGCCGCGGCGAGCCGTTCCGGGTTGCGGCCGACCAGGACGAGGTGGTCACCCGCGGCAGCCGACTGTTCGGCGGCGGCCAGCCCGACGCCGGAGCTGGCACCGGTGATGACGACGATTCGGCTCATGGTGCTCGGTTCTCGATTCGGGTTCGGAGGTCTTCAGCGGCCGGACGGGACACCGCCCATGTCCTACCACTCCGGTCCTCGCGGCAGCCAGACCCGGGTCGTCAGCCGTCAGCCTTTCCTTCCTGGCCGATCTCCTGGTCGATGTCCTGGTCGAGGAGGGCGGCGAACCGGGCCAGGGGGCTGCCGGTGAACGGGCGCAGCGCGGGGGCGAGGAGGCGTGCGCCGGGGAAGCGCAGGCCGCCGAGGAAGGCGAAGCGGGTCGTGCGGTCGGTCTCGGGGTGGGCCGCCATCCCGCCGAGGACGAGGCGGCTCTGCATCAGGCACCACCCGGGGGAGAGGTCGATGGCGAAGGTGGCACGGAGCCGGGTGTGACCGTGGATCCGGGCCTGGAGCGGGGCGCCGGTCGTCCCGGAGGTGCGGAGAGCGACCGTGCGGACGTCGGGGATCCACAGCGGCATCGTGCGTTCCAGGTCCGCGGCGACCGACCAGACCCGGTCGAACGGTGCGTCGAGCACGGCCTCGTCGATCCGCGCCGATCCGGGCGCTGTCGCGGCGATCACGTGCAGGCGGCGGACCGGGTCGAAGTCGGCGACGGGCCACTGCGGCATCGGGGTCTCGGTCACTGCTGCCACGCCTTTCGGAAACTGAGTCGGGCCCGGGAGAGCCGGGACTTGACCGTGCCGGGGGCGACCGCGAGGAGTGCCGCGGTCTCCCGTTCGTCCAGCCCCTCCAGGTCGCGCAGCAGCAGCACGGCGCGGTGCTCCGGGGAGAGCCGGGACAGCACGTCGCGGATGTCCGCGGCGAGTTGCGGGTCGCCGGGGGCGGGGAGTTCGCCGAGCTCGGCGGGCTGCGAGCGTGCCGACCGGGTGGCGTGCCGCACCGCCTCGCGCACCGCGATGGCCCGGACCCACCCGAACAGGGCTGCGGGATCGCGGAGTTGGGGCAGCTTGCGGAAGACCGCGATGAGCGCCTCCTGGGTCGCGTCCGCGCCGTCGTCCAGCGCGATCGGGCCGCAGAGCCGGCGGACGTACGGGGTGATCAGGTCCAGCAGCCGGCCGACCGCGAGTTGGTCGCCGCCCTGGGCGGCCCGGACCAGCTCGGCAAGGCCGGGCGGTGGCTCCTGCATGGCGCGCCCTCCGTCGATCGGTGACAGGGGTCCGTGGAGGGAGGCGCCGAGACGGCGATCGGTTCCCCGCGACTTCCGCCCGGCCGTAGTGTTCCTCGCCACAGGAACGGATCGACGGGCGGGGTGCTCCTTCGGGTGTCCAAGCGTCCTGACACTCCGTGAGGTGACGACATGAAGCCGCTGACGTCGGCGAACACCCGCAGCAAGGCCACCGCGATCGGCGCGGTGCTGGCGGTGGACGGTCTGGTCCACCTGTACTGGGCCACCGGGCAGACCTGGCCGGTGCACACCACCACCCGGCTCTCCCACCTGGTCCTCAACACCCAGGTGCCGTTCACCCCGCAGGGACTGGTCCCGCTCGCGGCGCTGCTCTGCTCGGCGGCGACGCTGGTGCTGGCGCACGGCGGAGCGCTCCCGGCCCTGGCCCGCCGACTGCCCGCCGTGCTCCCGCGCTGGGCGAGCCGGGCGGTGGCCGCCGGACTGCTGGCCCGCGGCACGGTCGGACTGGTGTGGGTGACGGGGGCGTGGGCGGACCCCGGAGACGCGTTCTACTGGCTCAACCTGCTGCTCTACACCCCGCTGTGCCTGCTGCTGGGCCTCGCCGCCTGGCAGGTGGCCGGCCACCCGGCCGGCGTCGGACGAGCCGTCCGGGGCGTCATGTGGGGCTTGGCTCGGGGCGTCGTGCGGGGTGAGAACAGGTAAAGCGACATCGAGCTGTCATCCCGGCGCGGTACCGTCCGGACCGTCAGCGGCCGCGGGCCGACTGCGTACTGGTGTCGTCGGCTGCTCGGAGGGTGTCGTGGGGATCGTGGTGCGGGTGGCCGCAGGTGGGGCGGCGGTGCTGCTGGCCCTGTCGGTGACGGGTTGTACGCCTGCGGCCAAGGGGGCGAAGTCCGGAGACGGGACGAAGGCGTCGGCGGCCGGCTCGGCGGGCGCGGGCAGCGGCGGTGCGGCCATCGCGGTCGGACCGGGCCCGAAGTCCGCGTACCAGGCGCAGGCGCAGCCCGCGGCCGGCTCGTGCCACTACCGGTACACGGCCGACAAGCAGCCGCTGCCCGACACGGCCTGCACGCCGGGCGCCCTGAGCCCGGCGGTGACCCAGGCGACCGTCAACGACACCATCTGCAAGCCGGGTGGCTACACCTCCACGATCCGCCCGCCCGCGAACATCACCGGCAAGGAGAAGGCGGAGAACGCCAAGTCGTACGGCTACACCGGTCCGATGGGCGATGCCGAGTACGACCACCTGATAAGCCTTCAACTCGGCGGTGACCCGAACGACCCGCGGAACCTGTGGGTGCAGCCCCCGTCACCGGACCACGTCGCGGGCAAGGGGCCGAACAACCCGAAGGACTCCGTCGAGACCCACCTGCACACCGCCATCTGCAAGGGCCAGGTCACCCTCGCCGCCGCTCAGCAGGCCATCGCGACCGACTGGACCACCGCCGAGGCCAAGCTCGGCATCAAGCCCGCCGGGACGAGTACGCCGGACCCGGCGGCGGACGGCGACGGCGAGTGACCTGCGGCCCGCGCGACGACGCGGCATCCGGGTAGGGCGCGGGTCTACGCGGCGCCGGTGACCCCAGGTGCGACGAACCGGCGGTGGAGCGGGGCGTACGACACCTCCGGGGTGCCGGCGATGCCCGCCTTCTCGATCTCCGGGGCGAGCCGCTCGGCCATGAACGTCTCGAACGCCTGCTGGGACTCCCACACGTCGGTCACGTGCAGGGCCCCGGCGTCGAACCAGGCGACGTGGACGTGACCACCGGCCGCCGGAACCAACTCCCAGTCCACCGCGGCCCGCACCGTGTCGTACTGCTCCGGCGTCGCACCGGCCCAGACCATCGACATCACCACAGCCATGACCCTCTCCCTTGCACTCGCCTTTGCACTCGGCAGCGGATTCCCGCCCCTACCAGCCAACGCCTGGCGGTCGCGGTGCGCACGTCGCGACGGTCACCGGCGGGTGGTGGCGGGTGGCGGCGGTGCGGCGGGTCCGGCGGGTCGCTCTGCGCGGGTGGTGAGGCGGCCGGCGGCGTCGAGTCGGGCGAGGCGGTCGTGTTCGCGGGCGGCCCAGCGCCGTACCCGGGCGGGGTCGAGCGGGGTGCCGTGGCCGACGTGGAGGGCGGTCGGGTGGTGGGCGAGCATGGCGCGGAGGCTGGCGAGGTTCCGGCGGGGGTCGTCGTGGAAGGGCGGGTTGGCGGGCCTGCCCGGGATCAGGCCCATGAAGGAGTTGGCGATCAGGTCGCCCGCGACGAGGTCGCCGTCGTCGGTGAGCACGGAGACGGAGCCGGCGGTGTGCCCCGGCGTGGGCATGATGCGCGCGGCGAGGCCGAAGTCGTCGAGGCTCGTCTCGCCGCGGATGAGCACGGCGGGTTCGACGGGTTCGACCCGGGCGTGGAGCTTCCGGTTGCGGGCCATCAGGCGGCCCATCGCGCCGGTGGGCAGGTAGGGCTCGCGGACCCGGCCGGAGCGGTAGGGGCCGAGGTCGGCGACGTGGCCGGCGACCGGCGCGCCCGTGAGCCGGTGCAGTTCGGCGGCGGAGCCGAAGTGGTCGATGTGGCCGTGGGTGATGACGATCAGTGAGACGTCGGCGGGGTCGACGCCGTGGGCGGTGATCCGGTCGAGGATCTGGCGGCCGCTGCCGGGGGTTCCGGCGTCAACGATGACCGGTCGGCGGCCGAGCAGGAGGTAGGCGTTGATGTTGTGCCGTCCCATGACCGGGATGGGGACGACCTTCGTGCGGGACATGGATCTCCTCCGAGGTGTGCGGGTCGATGCCGCGTGTGTGTGCGTCGATGCCGCGCGGGTGGGCATGCCGGAGCTCGGCCGGGCCCGAGTGCGGTGGCGCGCGGGTGGGCGTGCGGGCGGGCGCGGTGCGGGTGCGCGGTGTGGGCGGGTGGTGCGGGCGCGGGTCGGGTCAGAAGCGGCGGCGGTACTCGGCCGGGGTGGTGCCCAGCCGGCGGCGGAAGACGCGGTGCAGTGTCTCGACGGAGCCGAGGCCGCTGGCCGCGGCGACCTCCGGCAGACCGTGGTCGCTGTCCTCCAGCAGGCGGCGGGCGGCCTCAAGGCGGGCCGCCTCCACGTAGGCGGACGGTGTCATCGACGTGCGTCGGCGGAACGTCCGGATGAAGTGACGCGTGCTCAGGTGCGTCCTGGCCGCGAGGGCTTCGAGCGAGAGGTCCGCGGTGAGGTGTTCGGCGATCCACCTGCGCAGGTCGTCGATCCGGTCGTCCTCGGAGCCCTGCACGGACAGCGGCACGCTGAACTGGCTCTGCCCGCCGGAGCGTTTGAGGTACATGACCATCATCCGGGCCGTCGCGAGCGCGAGTTCCTGGCCGTGGTCCTCGGCGACCATGGCGAGCGCCATGTCCATCCCCGAGGTGACGCCGGCGCAGGTCCACACCCGCCCGTCCCGGATGAAGATCGGATCGGGATCGACCCGGACGTCCGGGTGCTCGGCCGCCAGCCGGTCCGCGGTCAGCCAGTGGGTCGTGGCGGGCCGTCCGTCGAGCAGCCCGGAGGCGGCCAGCAGGTGCGCGCCCGCGCAGATCGACCCGGTGCGCCGGGATCGGGGCGCCGCACGGCGCAGCCAGTCGACGACCTGATGGTCGATCACCGGCTCCACGCCACCGTCGACGACTTCGATCGCGCCCGACACCAGCAGCGTGTCGATCGGACCGGTCACCTCGTCGAACGCCAGGTCGGCCATCAACCGGACGCCGCTGGAGGTGGTCACCGGAGCGCCGTCCGGTGTGGCGATCACCACCAGGTAGCCGGGCCGGTACGCGCCGGCGACCCGCGAGGCAACCGAGAACACCTCGGCCGGTCCGGTGGCGTCCAGCAGTTCGATGCCGGGGAAGGCGACGATCACGACGCGGTGCTGTGGGGGCATGCCCCGATCATTCCGGCCGGTCGGGCACGGCCGCAACGACCAGGATCTGTCACATCGGGCCATCCGGCGGGGCGCGGAGGGTGACGACGGATCACATCGGCGACCGAAGGGCGGGAAGGGGCGGGGCCGCTCAGCGAGCGGCGGTAGGTGAGTTGACGTCCGTTCGGTCGGGGCCACCGTGACGGTGAGGCCGCCGTCGGCGGAGTCCGCGGCGAACGCGATGGTCGAAGGGTCCTCGCCGCTGTCGAGGAGGGCGCGGCAGGCGCTCAGCGCGTCCTCGATCGCGGCCGGGAACGGGTGCTCGGGGGCGAGCCGGTAGTCCAGTCGGCTCCCCGCCGGTGATGCGTCGCGTCAGGTGTCGCGGTGACGGCCCTTGCTGCGGTCGACCGCTGCGGCCCGGTGGTGTCGGTGGCGGTCCGTAGCCTGTCGCCATGATCCGTAGCGGGTTCGAGCAGCGTCCGCTTGATGCCGCGGTCGCTGACGCCGCGAGTTCGACGCTGGAGTTCGACCGGGCCAGGGACTGGTTGCGTTCTGCGCTGGTTGGCGCCCTGGAGCCGTTGGGCGCCGAGGTGTGGGTCCTGGACGCAGCCTTGGAGCGGATCGTGCTGGTCCGGCATCCGTGGCGCGGGCTGGTCCCGCCGGGTGGCAAGGTCGAGCCCGGCGAGTGTCCGCGTGACGGCGCGGCCCGGGAGTTGGCCGAGGAGACCGGGCTGCGGCCACGGTTGTTGGAGCGGCCCGCCGCGGTGGCGGTGCGGTCGTTCGGTCCGGGTCTGCCGGAGACGCTGTCCCTCTCCTACGCCGCGATCGGCGACCCGGAACAGCCACTGACCGCGGAGGACGGTCAGCCCGCGGCCTGGCTGCGGCTGGACCAGGGCTGGGACAGCTGCTTCCCCGATGACGTGCTGCGCATCCGGCAGTACGTGGAGCTGCTGAGATCGGGTTCCCCCGCTCGGTGAGTGTGGCCGAGCCCGTGTTGGCGCCGGTGGAACGCAGCTGCGACGCGACGCGAACTGAGCGACGGCGAGTGGGATTTGGCCGAGTCGTTCGTGCCGGTCGGTCGCTACGGCCGCTACCCGCATCGGCTTGCTGATCACTTTGGAAAGGGATTCAAAAGGGCTTCCGAAGGCGCGAATATCCGGCACCCTGGCATTCAGGCGATCAACTCCCATGAGTGTTAACCGAGTTGGGTCCGCCGGGTGGGGCACTGATTCTGGCCAAGTTCTGCAAAGTGTGCCGCTGCTGTGAACGGGTTGTGTACTTTCGAGCGATCCGGAAGGCGCCATTTCCTCCGCAGACGGGAATCGTGATGACCACCCCGACCACCGGAACACCTGCCACCACACCAGCGCCGACGCCGGCGGCCCCGGCGAGCCCGGCGGCCCCGGTGAGTACGTCGCCCAAGTTCGAAGTGGACAAGGCGATGCTCGACGGCCCGACGCCGAAGGACCTGCTTCCGAGCACCGGCAACTACCCGGTGGAGATCGTCCGGTACCGCTCGGTGGTGCTCACCGACATCCCCGGAGCGAAACCGACGCGCAAGCTGACCGGCGCCATCGACCTCGGCGAGGAGAACCTGCCGTTCTACGACCGCCCGGCCGAGGGCATGATCGTCACGACGGAGCAGAGCTGGTCGGCCCAGGGTGTCACGCTCGGCCGGCTGTTACACAGCCTCGCGCTCGCGCCCGGTGAGAGCACCAAGGTCGCGGTCGTCGACTGGGAGCGCAGCACCAAGGCCACCGGCACCGAGACGACTGCCGAGAACGACACGCTGTCCGCCACCAGCGACCAGAACCGGTCGATCAGCGAAGTGGCGAACGCGATCGCCCGCGAGGAGCAGTACGGCACATCCCGGGCGTCCCAGTCGAGCAGGTCCTCCAGCTCCGGCGGCAGCGTCGGAGCTGCGCTCGGCATCATCAGCGGCGGCCTGAACTGGGGCGAGTCCTCGAACTCGGGCTTCACGACCTCGGTGTCGCGATCGACCGGCGTGCAATCGGTCGCGGCCGAGGCGACGCAGCGCATCAGCGCGCGGACCCAGCAGCTGGCGACCGCGGCCCGCAGCCGGAACATGACGGTCGTGCGCGAGACGACGCAGTCGGAGAAGGACAAGGTCCTGACCCGGGTCGTCACCAACTACAACCACATGCACGCGATGTCGGTGCAGTACTACGAGGTCGTCCAGGTCTACACAGTGACGACCAAGCCGACCAAGCTGGAGCGGTGCCTGTTCATCCCGCTGCAGGAGCTCACCTTCAACTACACCAGCCTGCAGCGGTACAAGGAGGCGCTCGCGTCGGTGGCGCCGACCGACTGGGCGGCGAAGATCCGGGCCGCCAACCCGTTCGACACCAGCATGCGCAAGCTCGACGCGTGCACGGCGCCGGAGACACCGCCGGGCATCCAGGTGTTCGACGGGGCGGAGCTGGCCGACATCGCCGCTTCGGCCATGGGCGTGTACGGGGTGCGCAAGTCCGACGGCAGTCCGGTCCGGTTCGATCCGGTGGCCCGACAGTGGAACCCGCTGCCCACCGCCGGACTGGACGGCGAGCTGATCCGCATAGCCGCGGGCAAGAGCATCGTGTGGGCGCTCAGGGCCGACAACGTACTCGTGCAGTTCGACGGGACGGCCTGGCGGCGCGACCCGAGCGACTGGGCGGGGCGGAGCCTCGCCTGCGGCCCGGACGGCACGCTCTACCTCATCGGCATGGACAGCTCGATCTATCGGCGCGACCCGAAGGGCGTATCGCAGAACCTGAACATCACGGCTGACGACGTCGCCGTCGTCGGCAAGAACAAGGTGTGGTACTGCCGGGAGGGGCGGACCTGGGAGCGCAGCGGCACCAGCTGGGTGGAGCGGCTTCCGGCACCGAACGTGAAGCGCCTGTCCGCCGGCCCGGACGGCGTGCTCTGGGGCATCACGGCAGACGGCAAGGCCCTCATGGTGGAGGACGGTGCGACGACCTGGTCCGCTCCCCAGTACCTCGGCGCGTACCCCAAGAAGTTGGATGTCGTCTCCTCCGCCGGCGGGGAGTACTGGGCGCTCCTGAGCACCGGATCCGTGCTCCGGCTCTTCACCGCATCACGGGAGACGCCCATATCCTTCGACGCCCCGCCGAAGGCCGACTCCCCCTACGCGACCAAGATCGACGTCTGGCACGACGAGGCCGGACTCCGCAGCATCCAGGTGGTCTTCCAGGGCCAGACCTTCCGCTGCGGCGACACCGGCGGCTCCGGCGTGCAGCAGCGCGCGTCCTACACCTTCGGAGGTGCCGACAAGCTGCTCTCCGTCGACGCCTGGTACGGCACGGCCGCCCGTGGCAGCCTCTCCGGGTTGCGCCTGACGATGACCTCGGGCGTGGCCAACTTCGGGGTCGCCGCGACCACCACCGTCGCCCCCGACATGACCGAGGACGCCGGCGGCGCGGCCATCTGCGGGCTGTTCGGTTCGACGGTGAAGTCCGGCAGCCGCACCTATGTCGCGTCGCTCGGCTTCCACGTGCGCGGCGGGAACGTGCCGCAGGCGGTCCTGGACCACCTGAACGACAACCGCCGCCACTACAGCCAGGCCGTCTGGGCCAACGCCGACGAGCTGACGCTCAGCCGCATCCTCGCCAACTACTCCTACACGCCCGCGGGTTCGAACGCCGCGCCGGTCCTGCTCGGCACCCTGCTGGACCCCAAGCCGATCGCCGTCACCGGCAACTACCTCGGTTTCCGGTGGAACTTCGGCAGCGAGCAGGAACGAGAGGCGTGGACCAAGGCCCGCCAACCCGGCGACGCCACCTTCGGGGCACCGGTGACCAACACGATCGCCATCGCCACCAAGGGCGTCTTCGCCGAGGCCGTACTGGGCCGGGCCAACGCGGCCGAGAAGATCGACCTCACCCGGTTCTGGAACTGGAAGGACTCGCCCATCCAGATCACGCCGGCCGACATCGCGCCGGTCGCCACCGGAACGCGCGGGCAGAACCTCGACCTCACGGTGGCCGCCCTGGGTGCTTCCGAGGCGAAGTTCACGCAGCTGGCGGCGATGCCCGACCCGGCCGGCCTGCAGACGCTGCAGGCCATCGCCACCGCGAACCTGTTCCGCGACATGAGCGGCCTCAACTCCATGAGCCAGGTGCTCACCAAGGGCATCGAAGCCGCCGCCAGCAACGACAAGGACGCCGGCGCACGCGCCCAGGAGGCCATGAAGATCGCCACCCAACACATGGAGAAGGTGGTCCAGATCGCGGCCGACGCCGCCCGCAAGGCGGCACCGGCCGCGGCAGGCGGCGGCGCCAACGTGACCGCCCTCGGCGGCATGCTCAACCAGGGCGACAAGGCCGCCTCGGACGCCAAGCCCGACGCTCCGTCCACCACCGGGTCCGCAGCGAAATCCTGACCACCGCACCACGCGGGCCCGGGCTGCCACCCGGGCCCGCCCCGCCAGAGGCGCGCGGCAGATGTGACATCACGTCACCTACCGACGTCTCAGGTCTGCGAGGCCTGCTCGACGTTCCGGCGGACCGGGTCGGTGCGGGTGCGCTCGGCGCGCTGGTGGGCGGCCCAGTCCCGCATCCGCTGGACGGCGTCCGGGTCGTTGGCGGCGCCGGTGTCGAGCGCGGTCGTCGCGCCGTCGCCGAGGTCGACGATGTGGTGCTCCATCGTTCCGGTGGCGACGATGGACAGGACTGCGAGGAGCTCGTTCCTGACCTCGGGGGTGAGGTGCGCCTCGTCCTCGTCCTGGAGGTCGATGACGTGTTCGGGGGCGGGGGCGGCGAGGGAGACCACGCTACGGCGGAGGAGCCCGCCCAGTACGCGGAACTCGGCCGGGTCCATGCGGGCCCGCAGCGTGTCGAGGTAGAGGCGGACCTGTTCGGCCCGGGTCGGGGCGGTGTCGGCGGTGTCAGCGGCGGCGTCGTCCATGCGGCCATCCTGCCAGCGGCCGACACCGCCGCGCGGAGCCTGGTGGGTCGGGCAAGGGTGCCCGGGCCGAGCAGTCCGGCCCGGCACCGGGAACGGTGGGGCCGCAGCTCAGTTGACGTCGCAGACGAGGCAGCGCACGCGCCACGTCCTCCACCGGCTCGCCCCAAGGGGACGTCTCGAGCCCGTCCCACACCACCGCCTCCAGCGCTTCCAGCGACATTCCCACCCCTCGTCATCCCGTCCGTCGGGGCGCCGCCCCCCGGCACCGGCCGTCATCGTCCACGAGATCCGCCGTCCTGTCGCTCCTAATTCTCGTAGGTGATGCCGTGGCGGGCCGCGATGCGGTTGAGGGCGCGGGGGTCGAGTCGGCCGGCGGTGCTGACGGAGGGTCGGGCCTCGGTGAAGTCCTCGACGAAGCACTCCCAGCCGCCGGGGGAGGAGATCTGGAGCACGCGCGGGGGTGGCGTGGAGCCGGGGGCCAGGGCGTGCGGGATGCCGTGCGGGAGGAGGACGAAGTCGCCGGGGGCGAGCAGGTGGTGCCGACCGTCGAACTCGACGGCGAGGTGGCCGGTGAGGACGAACACCGCCTCGTCGGCCAGGTGGTGGACGTGCCGGGGAATCGGCTGAGCCACCGTCATCTCCAGCAGCGAGAGCCGGCCGTCGGTGTCGGTGCCGCGGACCTTGGCGGCGAAGGCCGGTGGTACGGGGATCCGTCCGGGCCGCGCGGCGCCCGGTGGCAGGACGTGGGCCGGGCGGTCGGCGGCGGGCCCGTCGCCGGCGGGTCCGTCGGGGGCGGGCGTCCGGAGGCGGAGGGCGTGCAGGTGGGTGTCGGGGCGGGCGTCGATGGTGCGGGCGGTGCCGTGCGGGAGGAAGGCGCACGTGCCGGGGGAGAGGCGGTGGGTGCCGCCGTCGGTGGTGACGGTCAGTTCGCCGTCGAGCAGGTACAGGATCTCGTCGCCGCCCGACGGGTGGGCCGGCGGCAGGGGGCCGGGGCCGTGGTACTCGGTGAGGGTGAAGCGTCCCTCGGTGTCGTCGGTGCTCGCCTTGACGGTGACGCCTCGGGGGAGCGGGGTGGTGGCGGGGCGCGACGCGCCGGCCCTGAGCAGGATGAAGCGGTCCACGGCGGTATCCTTTCCGAAACGGAGGCGGATACGGAATCCGATTCCGTTTAGAGCATAGGCGGAGGAGTGACCGAGATGTCAACGAGTGCCGGCCGAAAGCCGCGGACGGACGCGGAACGCAACCGCGGCCGAGTGCTCCAGGCGGCCGCCGAGCTGTTCGCCGCGCACGGCGACGCGGTGCAGATGGCCGAGGTCGCCAAGGCGGCGGGCGTCGGCGTCGGCACGGTCTACCGGCACTTCCCGACCCGGCAGGCACTGGTCGCCGCCGTCGCCGAGGAACGGTTCGCCGGAATCCTGCGGCAGGCGCGGGAGGAGTGCCTGGTGCTTCCCGACACCCGCCAGGCGCTGGCGGGCTTCCTGGAGGCGATCGGGCGGACGCACGAGGAGGGCCGCGGGGTGTCCGGCGCGATCGAGGCGACCTTCGGCAACACCGAGCCGAGCGGCGAGGTGGGGGCCCAACTGCTGGACATCGGCGAGCAGTTGCTGGCCCGGGGCCGGGCGGACGGCACCGTGCGGGAGGACGCCGTCGTCTCCGACCTCTACATGATCGCCGGGGCGGTGGCGGCGCTGAGCCGCAACGCGGTGGGCGACTGGCGGCGCTTCGTCGAGCTCGCCCTGGACGGACTGCGCCCGCAGCGCTGACGCCGCCGGCCGGGTGGGGCGTCGTGGGATCACGTGAGGCTGATGAGCCGTCGGTTCGGGGTCTGATGGTCCGACAGCCCGACGGTAGAACTGTTCGGTGGTCCGACTCCGGCGGTCCGTCAGGCCGACGATCCGTCAGGTCGGCAGTCCGTCAGGTCGGCAGTCCGTCAGGTCGACGGTCCGGCCCAGGCCGACGGTCCGGCCCGGCCGTCCGGAGCGTGCTCTCCGGACGGCCGGGTCGCTCACTCGTCGGGGGTGACGGCGGTGCGGATGCGGGCGAGCAGGGTGCGCAGCTGCTCGCGTTCGGCGCTGCTCAGCGCGCCGGTGGCGGTGGCGAGGGCGGCCCGGTCCAGTTCCTCGGCCTCGCGGTGACGGCGCGCCCCCTCCTCGGTGAGGGTCAGCAGGAACGCGCGCCGGTCGGACGGGTGCCGGACCCGCTCGACCAGCCCGTCGCGTTCGAGGCTGTCGACGATCGTGGTCGTGGTGCGGGCGGCGTTGCCCACGTACTCGGCGAGGTCGCGCATGCGCAGCGGGCCGCCCGCGCGAGCCAGGACGCGCAACGTCCGCAGCCGGGCCACCGACGCGCCGTGCTCGCGCAGTCTGCCGTCCACGAAGACGCGCAACCTCTGTGTGGTGTCGAAGAGTTCGTCCACCAGGACGTCGCTGCTGCCGAACTGGCGTCGCGACGCCGCTTCCTCTGCCATGCCGTGCCTTCCGCGTTCTCTTCGTGCCGGCGAACTTTCTGAGCATAGTCATAGTGAGTATGCTCAGCTTCTATGAACACCAACTTGGGCCAGCGCCGTGTCGTGCCCATCATGGCTGTCCTGACCACCTTCATCTGCATCATCGACGGCGCGATCACCACTGTCGCCCTCCCCAGCATCGCCCGGCAGTTCGACCTGACCCCGGCCGCCCTCACCGGCGTCGTCGTGGTCTACCCCGTCTGCGTCGGCATGATGATCCCCGGCTCCGCCTGGCTGGTGGAGCGGTACGGCGGCCGCCGAACGCTGCTGCTCTCGCTCGCCGCCTTCACCGCCGCCAGCGGCCTGTGCGGCGCGGCCCCGAACCTCACCGCCCTCGTCGGCGCGCGCGCCCTGCAGGGCCTGGCCGCCGGTCTGCTCATGCCCACCTCGCAGGCCCTGCTGTTCCGCACCTTCAGCCAGGCCGAACAGGTCCGGCTGTCCCGGCTGATGATCATCCCGCAGCAGATCGCCCCGGCGATCGCGCCGCTGCTCGGCGGCCTGCTGATCACCGGACTGTCCTGGCGGTGGGTGTTCTACGTCAACGTGCCCTTCGGCGCCGCGGCGGTGCTTTTCGGTGCGCTCTTCCTCGCCGAGCACCGCGACCACGCCGCCGGCCGCCTCGACCTGCCCGGCCTGCTGCTCTGCGGCGCCGGCACGGCCACCCTGATGTACGGCGTCTGCGCGGGACCCGACCTCGGCTGGGACCGTCCGCCGGTGGTCAGCGCGCTGGCAGTCGGCGCCGTCCTGCTCGCGGTCGCGGTCCGGCACCAACTCCGCACACCCGAACCGATCCTGCGGCTGCGGCTGTTCCGCGACCGGCTGTTCCGCGACACCAACCTGATCAGCCTGGTCGGCTACGTGCCGATGATGGGCGCGATGTTCCTCGGCCCGCTCTTCATCCAGGAGGCCCGCGGCGGCTCGGCGCTGGACAGCGGCAGCACCACCTTCACCGAGGCGTTCGGCGTCCTGGTGACGATGCAGGTGGTCGCCGCGGTCTACCCGCGGGTGGGACCGCGCCGCATCATCGGCACCGGACTGCTGGGCGTCGCCGCCGTCATGCTGCTGTTCGCCACCGCCGACGCGGGCACCGGCCTGTGGACCCTCCGCGGCTACATGTTCCTGCTGGGCCTGGCCATGGGCGCCGTCTTCATCCCGACCACCATCGCCTCCTTCAGCACCATCGACCGCGCGGACGTCGCGCACGCCGCCACCCTCAACACCGTCGTCCGGCAGACCGCGAGCTCGCTGGCCCCGGCCGTCGTGACCACCGTCCTGGTGCTCGGCGCCACGGGCTCGCAGCGCGCCCACCCGCCCCTGGCCTCCTACCAGCTCAGCTACTTCGTCCTGGCTGCGGTCGCGGTCGCCGCCGGCCTGTTCGCCTTCACCATGCCCGACGGCCCCGCCCGCGGCGCCGTGACCGTCGGCCCGCGGGCCACCACCAGTCGCCGCCGACAGGAGGTCGGCTGAGCGGACCCGGACCTGCCGCCGGACCCGTCGCCGGACCCGGGTCGGGCGGTGGGTCCGGCGGTGGGTCGCTAGGGAGCGGGTGTTCGGGGGGCTTGGTCGAGGTAGCGGCGGTAGGCGGACGCCACCTGTTCGAGGTAGCGCCTGGCGCCGGCGCGTTCGGTGTCGTCGAGGCCCTCGGCCGCGTCGTAGAGGAGGCCGAGGAGCGGGGCCAGTTCGCCCATGACGTGCTCGAACCCGGTCGGCGTGACGTCCAGGATCTGGCGGCGGCGGTCGTCCGGGTGCGGGAGGCGGGTCATGTGGCCTTCCGACACCAGGCGGTTCACCGACTGCGTGGCGGCGGCGCTGGTGACGCCGAGCCTGCGGGAGAGCTCGACCGGTCCGATGGGTGCCCCGGAGCCCTTGGCGAGGACGACGTGCTCGACCGCCTCGACGTTCGTCAGCGGCATGCCCAGCCGTTCGGCGAGGGCGGCACGCGCCAGCTGGGTGAGGGTCAGGACCTCTCGCAGCGCCCCCGAGAGCTCGTCGCCTTCCGGTGCGCCGCCGCGGTGGCCTGACGGTCCGGCAGGCCAATCCGCGCGGGGGGCGGCTTCGAACGGGTCGTGTTGCGCCATGCCGGCAATTCTGGCACGGTGTGGATCGCTAAGTTACTTAACTACTCTCCCGAGGGTGCGCCTCCGTGTCCCGAACCCTGACCGGCCGCCCGGGCCGGTCCGCCGCCACCGCCGATCGCGTCGAGGGGCCGAGGCGTCCCCGCGTCCTCGCGTGGCTGATCCTGTTGGTGACCGTCGTCGGCCTGGGTGCGGCGTTCGCCCTCGGGCCCGCGGACGCCACCACCACCGAGGCCACCGGCACCTCCCTCCCGGCCTCGTCGCAGTCCGCCAAGGTCGCCGGGATCGTCCGGACCTTCCCGGCCGGCGCCGTCGCCCCCGCGATCGTCGTCTTCAGCAACACCGACGGCAGCCCCCTCACCGCCGCCCAACAAGTCGTCGTCGCCGAGCGGTCCGTGGCACTCGGCGCACTCGGGCTGGCCCCCGAGGCCGCACGTCCGCAGGTCGTCGAGAACAAGGTCGCCACCGTCGCCGTCCTGCTGCCGACCGGGGCTGGCGACGAAGCGAACACCGCGACCGTCGACCGCATCCGCCACAGCGCCGCGCAGGACCTCGCCGCGCCGCTGCAGGCACAGGTCACCGGCGGACCGGCCTTCCGCGCCGACGTCACCAAGGTCTTCGCCGGAGCCGACACCAACCTGCTCATCGCCACGGCCTCGGTCGTCGCGGTCCTGCTGCTCCTCACCTACCGCAGCCCGATCCTCTGGCTGGTCCCGCTGCTCGTCGTCGGAGCCGGCGACCGCGCGGCCGGTGTCCTGGTCGGCGTCCTGGCCCCGCACGCGGGCGTCGAGGTCGACGCCTCCGCGGCGGGCATCCAATCCGTCCTGGTCTTCGGCGCCGGCACCGACTACGCCCTGCTGCTCGTCTCCCGCTACCGCGACGAACTCCACCTCACCGACGACCGGTTCACCGCGATGGCCCGCGCGTGGCGCGGCACCGCCCCCGCCGTCCTCGCCAGCGGCACCACCGTCGTGCTCAGCCTGCTCACGCTGCTCGCCGCCGAACTCACCGGCAACCGCGGCCTCGGCTTCGCCGGTGCCGTCGGCATCCTCACCGCCGTGCTGTTCGGGCTGGTCGTCCTGCCCGCCGCCCTCGTCCTGCCCGGCCGCCGGCTGTTCTGGCCGCTGGTCCCCAAGGTCGGCGATCCCGTCACGGCAGACCGCCGCGGCGTGTGGTCCCGCATCGGCGAGGCCGTCGCCCGGCGCCCGGTCCAGGTCGCCGTGGCGGCGACCGCCGTGCTGCTGGTCCTCGCGTCCGGAGCCCTCGGCCTCAGGACGGGCCTGGCCCAGGCCGACTCCTTCCGGAAGACCCCCGAAGCCGTTCTCGGGCAGCGCACCCTCGCGGCCGTCCAACCCGCCGGCGCCGCCGACCCCCTGACGCTGGTGTCCACCACCGCGACGGCCGAGCAGGTCGCCGCGGCCGCCCGCCAGGTCCGGGGCGTCTCCACCGTCACCCCCGGAGCGCACACCGACCGCTGGGCACGCGCCGACGTCGTCCTCGACTCCGCACCCGGCACCGCCGCCTCCGACCTCACCCTCCGTCAACTGCGCGAGCGCGTCGCACGGATCCCCGGCTCCGACGCGCTGGTGGGCGGCGCCACCGCGCAGGCCTACGACACCTCGCGCGCCAACGCCCACGACACCCGCGTCGTCGTCCCCCTGGTCCTCGCGATCGTCCTCGTCGTCCTGATCGCCCTGCTGCGCGCCCTCGTCGCGCCGCTCCTGCTGGTCGCCACCGTGATCCTGTCCTACTTCGCCGCCCTCGGAGCGAGTTGGACGATCTTCCGGACCGCCTACGACTTCCCGGCCATGGACACCAACGTCCCGCTGCTGTCGTTCCTCTTCCTGGTCGCCCTCGGCGTCGACTACAACATCTTCCTCATTGCCCGCACCCGTGAGGACACCGTGGCCGGCCACGACACCCGCGGCGCCGTCCTCCGCGCCCTCGCCTCCACCGGCGGCGTCATCACCAGCGCCGGCATCCTGCTCGCCGCGGTGTTCGCCGTCCTGGGCGTCCTCCCGCTCATCACCCTCACCCAGATCGGCATCATCGTCGGCCTCGGCGTCCTCCTCGACACCCTCCTGGTGCGCACCGTCCTGGTCCCCGCCCTGGTCCTGCTCACCGCCCGACGCTTCTGGTGGCCGGGCCGACCCGAGACCGCACGCACGGTCGACGAGCCCCGGACGGCCTGAGCGGACCGCGGCCCGAGGTCCCTTGTCGTCCGTGCCGGAGGAACCCGATGAGCAGCTCATGCCCAAGAGGTAGGTGACTCGGGGCGGCAGGGTCGGGTTCACACGTGTCGTACGGCTGATCGGAGTAACGCGGGTGCGGGACAGCGGTCCTGCACCGGCTGCTCTGGCAGAGTCGCTGGACGCAGGGCTCCGTGGCAGACGGTGCCCGTCCCGCACCGACCCGGGGGAGCGCGATGAGTGGCACGGCAGGAGACGGGGGCCGGCTTGGCACGAGTGGTGGGGTGCCGCTCGCATGACGGAGTCCGAGCAGCGTGCCGAGGGTGCCGGGCCGTTCACCTCGCGGGTCGGGTGGCGGCTTCCCGGCGGTGGCAGTGCGGTGTGGGAGTCGCGGCTCGCCCGGCGTCGCGGGGTCATCGCCGTCCGCCCGCACGGTGCGGACCGGGCGCACCACGCCAGGGCCGACGACACCGCCCTCGCGCGGCTGCGCAGGCTCAACGTCATCGCGGCCACCGCCTTCGTGGTCGGCGGCGCGCTGTTCGCGGTCGGCGCGGGCGTCGCGCAGTTCGGCTCCGGCGACGCCACCACCTGTTGCTCGATCTACTTCGCGGGCGGCCTGTTCTTCAACACCGGCGGCTACGTCTCGCTGCTCCAGGTGGTCAACGCACCCCGCCATGTGCCCGGCGGGGAAGGGCGGTTGGTCACCCGGCCGTGGCGGTGGTGGAGTTACGAGCCGATGCGGGTGGACTGGCTGGGCGCGTTCGTCCTGTTCGTCGGCACCCTGGTGTTCGGGGTCAACCTGCTGGCGTCCTTCCTGCAGGGTCTGAGCGTCCAGCAGGTCAACCGGCTGATCTGGACACCCGACGTGATCGGCTGTGTCCTCTTCCTGATCTCCGGTCACCTCGGCTTCGTCGAGATCTGCCACGGACGGCCGTGCATCCGGCAGCGCAACCTCGGCTGGTGGATCGTCGCCGTGAACCAGCTCGGATCCGTCCTCTTCATGGTCTCCGCCCTCGCCGCCTTCACCCGCCCCGCCACCGGCAGCCTCGTCAACGCCGACATCGCCAACTGGGGCACGCTGCTCGGCGCGCTCTGCTTCTCCGTCGGCGGTGTCCTCCAACTGGTGGAACGGCCCTGAGCGTTCACCGTGCGAGGAGTGCTGCCACGGCGCCGGGGCTTGAGCGTCAGCCTGTCGTATCCCGCAGTCGATGCAACGTCTTCAGCGCTGTGGCACGCGAACGAGCCCGGCCGACGCCCGCGGGGTGGACCAGGGGGCGTCGGCCGGACGGCCGTGGATGTTCAGCCCGCATGCCGGCTGAACATTCATGCAGATGCCAGCTCTCGCTACTCGGTTGTGGCTGCGGCCGGTGGTTCGAGCAGGAAGCCGCGTGTCGGCGGGTCCCAGGGGTGCACGCCGGGCATTTTCGGGACGCTTAGGGCTGTCGGGTCCTCCGGCGTTGCCAGGGCGGGACTCGGAAGCCCCTGGAAGTACTCGACTGCTTTGGCGTACGCCGAGTTGGTCCATTCGCTCACAGGCGTGCCTCCTCTTCTTGTTGGAGGGTACCGAGCCTCACCCGGCGGCGGTTGGACTCTCGTTGAGCTTTCACACGCCGATGTCGACCGGCCAGTCCGGCTTCGGCATGGGCTTGACGGAGCAGGACGGCGGCGAGTGCTGGCAGTTGGCGGTGACGATGACGAGGCTGTCGTCGGTGGGGGCACGCCAGAGGTCGGTGTCGACGTCGAATCCGGCGCTGTGGATCGACTGCTGGGTGTGGGTGAGGATGTCGGGGTCGAAGTGCTCGGGGTTGTATCCCGGGTAGTGGTGGACGAAGGTGCCGTGCCGGGTGCAGAGCGCGGCGTACGCCTCGGTGTGGACGATGAGGGCGTGCCAGCCTTCATCGACGATGCGGCTGGGGGCCATGGCGCGGCTTGGGTTCTGGGCAGCCGTGACGACGAACTTGAGGCCCTCGGCGGCGATTCGTGCGGCCATGTCGCGGGACATGCCGGGGTTGTTGTCGAGGACGGTCGCGACGACGTTCTCGAACGTGCGGGTGGGGAGGAGCGACCGCGGGTCGCTGGTGGGAAGCAGCCCGGGGCCGGTGTCGCCCGGCGGCCGTTGGGTCGGCGTGGTCATACTGGTGTCTCCTCGCATCGTGCGGGATGTCCCGGCGCCGGTTGGCGTCCGGGCTGTGCGGTGTTGCGGGAGCCTCGCCTCGGCCGGTGGCCTGCCAGGGATGGCGGCCGGGGCGGGGCAGTTCGAGGGCCATCCACGGTGAGGGATGGCGGTTGACGGCGCGGAGTCCGTAGCGGGCACCGTTGGCGCGGCCGTTGATTCCGTAGGCGCTGATCGCGTACGACTTCAGGGGGCGTCAGGCTGCGTCCGAGCCGCTGTGGGCGGCAGGGTGGGGGCGGTGCCGGGGGCAGGCGCATGCCGGCCAGGCGAGGCTGGACACGGGCGGCCGCACGGGCTCGTCGCTGCTGGTGAACGCGCGGTGTGTGCGGGTACCGTCCGGACTCACCGTGTAGGTGGTGATGGTGAGTCGGGGCGTTGAGGACGAGTAGGTCATGGCGGTACCTCGAGGTGCTGCTTCCGGGGATCGGCGACGGTTACAGCTTCGGTACGCGGCGCTACGATCGGTAGGGGTAGCGATCCAACAGCCGATCTGTGAGACGAGGGACCTTGCCGAGCCCGCGAGACCTTGACCCGTCGGCGTCACTCGCTGCCCTGTTCGGGACCGAGCTTCGGCGGGTGCGGACCGCCGCGAGGTTGAGCCAGGACAGCCTGGGTGAAGTCCTGGGCTACACCGGCTCGTTGGTCGGGCAGGTGGAGACTGCCCGGCGCGCACCGACGCTGGAGTTCGCGGCGCGGGTAGACGGAGCGCTGGAAACCGGGGGCTTGTTCAGCCGGCTCTGGCCCCACGTCGTGAGAGGCCCCTTCCCGGACTACTTCAGGACGTACGCCGGGCTGGAGCCGAGGGCTACGGGAATCCTCGAGTACGGCGGGTTCCTGGTGCCGGGGTTGGGCCAGACCCGACCGTACATGGAGGCTGTGTTCCGCGCGGCGATGCCGCTTGCGCCTGACGCCGAGATCGAGGGCAAGGTGCTGGCTCGGTTGTCGCGGCAGGAGTTGATAGCGGGTCCAACGCGGCCGCTGTTGTGGTGGCTGCTCGACGAGGCGGCGATCCTGCGGCCTGTCGGCGGTCGCGCGGTGATGGCCGGTCAGTTGCGGCACCTCGCAGAGCTGATCCGGTCAAGGCTAGCGGTTGTTCAGGTCCTTGAGCAGCGTACTGGTGCGCACGCCGCTCTTGAGGGTGCCCTGACGCTATTGTCGTTTGCCGATGGGAGCCCGGACGTGGCATACATCGAGGGACCGCACACGGGTGTGCTGGTCGAGAGCGCGGAGACCGTCAGGCGGATCCGCCTGACCTACGATCTTGCACGGGCTGACGCCCTCTCGCCGGAGGCGTCGCTGGCTCTCATCGACAATGCGGCAGAGGAGCACGCGAGTGGAGAAGACGAAGCAGCTTGACTGGCGCAAGAGCAGCTACAGCGGCGGTTCGGGCGGCAACTGCGTTGAGGTCGCGGACCCGGACGGGGTGACGACCGCGGTGCGCGACTCGAAGGACCCGAACGGCCCGGAGTTGCGCTTCTCGAAGGAGGCGTGGGCGGCGTTCGCCTCCGCCGCTGCGGCTGGCGAGTTCGGCACGGTCTGAACCGGACGTCCCTACAACCCACGTGAGCCCCCTCCACTTTCGGCGGTTTCCAGCGGTCGTTGCAACACGTGGTTAGTTGATCAAGCGGCGATCAGTCTATGCAGGCGCTCGGCTGGGGTTTCCCAGCCGAGCGTTTCGCGTGGGCGGCCGTTGAGCCGGGCCGCGATGGCGGTCAGGTGCTCGGGGCTGTGGCCGGACAGATCGGTGCCCTTGGGGAAGTACTGCCGGAGCAGGCCGTTCGTGTTCTCGTTGGAGCCGCGCTGCCAGGGGCTGGCGGGGTCGCAGAAGTAGACCGGGACGCCGGTGGCGACGGTGAACGAGCCGTGGGCTGCCATCTCCGAGCCCTGGTCCCAGGTCAGTGAGCGTCGCAGGTGGCCGGGCAGGGCCTGGACGGTGGTCACGAGGGCGTCGCGGACGTGTTCGGCGGTGCGGCCGTTCGGCAGGTGCAGGAGCATGCCGTAGCGAGTGGTGCGCTCGACCAGGGTGCCGATCGCGGAGGCGCCGTTCTTGCCGACGATGAGATCGCCCTCCCAGTGCCCGGGGATCGCCCGGTCCTCGGCTTCGGCGGGGCGCTCGCTGATCATGACCATCGGGTCGGTGAACCGCGGTTGGCGCCGGTCGGCCCGGCGTTGCGCCACCGCTTGCCCGTCCGGACATCGATGCCGACGATTCGACAGGCCTCTCTGCTGCGGTACCCCTGACGCATGAGGTGGAAGTATGCCTCCCGCTCACGAGTCAGACGTGGCCCCTTGGCGCCCCGATCCTTCCGAATCTCGAAGTCCATCGCACCCCTTGAACTGGGGTGTTGCAACGACCACTAGAACCTAGGTTCGGTGGTGGGGGCTTCGTCGTGTCCGCGCGGGCGGGGCCGGGTGCGGGGTGCAACCGGCCCCGGGGTGGGGGATCGGGGTTGGGCGGTCAGGCGGAAGCTCTGGGCGGGGGAGTTGTCGCAGGTGCGTTGGACGAGTTGGACGGAGTTGGTCGCGGCGGTGGTGGCGACGGTGAGGCACTTGCCGCTGTGGCGGGCGACGAAGTGCTGGGTGCCGTTGGCTTCTGCGACGGGGCGCCATTGTTGGTTGGTGCCGCCGCCGTAGGTCCACAGCTGGAGGGGGGCGTTGTCGGCGGTGGAGACGCCGGTGACGTCGACGACCTGGTCGGGGTTGTTGCGGGCGGCCAGGCGGACGTAGCCGCTGTCGGTGGCGGTGAGCCGGAAGTGCTGGGCGGTGGTGCCGTTGCAGGTGTACTGCTGGATCGCGGTGCCGTTGGCGGTCGCGGCGGCGCGGGCGTCCACGCACAGCCCGTTGGCCTGCGAGGTCAGGCTGTACCAAGGGTCGGTGGTGACCGGCGCCTTGCCCAGCCACTTGAGCGCGTCGATCAGCATGCGGTTCTGGGTGGCGGACGCGAAGGTCGAGGAGGTGCGGGTGTTGGTCGAGTAGTTCATCGCGTTGTGGCCGAAGTTGGCGTACACCATCCGGTACTGGGTGTTCGTCCAGATGATCGGGTAATCACCGCTGTACCAGGCCTGGTTGGGGTCGCTGCCGAGCGGGAAGCTGGACGGGTCGACGGAGGCCAGGACCTTGATCGAGGGGTTGGCCCGCAGGTTGTTCGACCACGAGTACCACTCGCTGACCGCCGAGGTCCAGGTCGGGGGCAGCGAGGCCGCGACGGGGTGGGAGCCGTTCTCGGTGCGCAGCACGGCGGTGGTCGGACCCCAGGTGTTGGAGCGGAAGTTGCCGCTGCCGAGGAACTGGTTGTAGTACCAGTCCCAGTCGGAGGCGCTGGTGGTGAAGGCCGAGACGTGGAAGCCGAGCCAGGCGCCGCCGCCGCGCATGTAGCGCTCGAAGCCGGCGCGCTGGGTGGCGGTCTGCGGGGCGTCGTCGAGGAACAGGACGACGTTGTACGCGTCGACGCCGCCGTTGGCGAGCAGGTCCCAGTTCGTGGTGGCGGTGTAGGTGAAGTTGTTCGCCGCGGCGGTCTTCGGGAACCAGTCGTTGGCTTCCTTGTCGAAGTCGATGTGGGCGGCGTCCCAGGCACCGCTGTAGAACGCGATGACGCGGAAGTCCGGTGTGGCCGCCGCGGCTTGGGTGGCGGCCGGTACCGCAGTGCCGAGCAGTAGCGCGATCAGGGCCAGGACGGCCGGCAGGAGCCGTTTCAGGCTCTCTGCGGCGGGCGACAGCGGCCGGAGTTCGCCGGTCCGGTGGGGGCGGATGGGCATGGGGGTCCTCTCGACAGGCGTGCGGGGCTCGTCGGTGGGGCGTGCGTGGGGAAGCGAGGGCCGGTGGGGCGATGGCGGGAGGGGCAGTGGCCGGTGTGGTCTTGGCCGTGTGGTGTTGGGCGCGGCTCGTGGCCCGGTCGGACCTCGCTCGTCTGAGCCGGGAACCTAAAGGTCTGAACCAGACGCGTCAAGAGTCGGCGTCTTCGGGTCTTGAACGCTCAACGTGCTTATGCCGCCTGGCCTCTGACGATTCGTCGGTGTTGGATCGAAGTCTTGACGCCGGGCTGGAGCGGCTGTTGACTCGGTCCCACCGTCCGGAACCGGTTCCGGGACCGGTTCCGGACGGTCGCGCCGACCGGTCCAGGAGGCAATCCCTTTGACCGTCACCATTTCTGACGTCGCACGTCAGGCAGGGGTCAGCAAGAGCACCGTCTCTCGGGTCCTGAACGCCGGCGCGGACGTCGACGCCGCAACCGCTGCCCGCGTTCGAGAAGTGATCGATGCGCTCGGGTACGTCCCCCGGCTCGGCGCCGTGCAGCTCGCCCGCGGCAGCAGTCGTACTCTCGCGATGTTCGCGCCATCGGTGACATGGCCGTGGATGGGCGAGGTCCTGCAGGGCGTCGCCGATACCGTCGAGGCGGCCGGCTACGCCCTGATGCTGTTCACCGCGGGCGGCGGCCCGGCGTCGATGGCGCACTTCACCGCCCAGGTCTCCGCCCGGGCTTGCGACGGACTCCTGGCGATCGTGCCCGAGCGCAGCCTGCCCGCGATCGAGGAGATGCGCAGCCGCGGCATGCCCGTCGTCCTCATCGACGACCACGGCCACCACCGCCCCGCACTCCCCTCCGTCGCCACCACCAACCACACCGGCGGAGCCCAGGCCGCGGCCCACCTCCACGCGGCGGGCCGGAGGCGGCCCCTGGTGATCACCGGCCCCGTGCGCTTCGGGTGCGTCGGCCAGCGACTGTCCGGCTTCCAGGACGTGCTGCCGGCCACCTTCGTGCTGGAGGGTGAGTTCACCGAACGGACCGGCCACGAGGCCGTGGAACACGCCCTGGCCGCGGGGGCGGAGTTCGACGCCGTCTTCGCGCACAACGACCAGATCGCCGCCGGGGCGCTGCGCGCGCTGCGCGCTTCCGGCCGCACCGTCCCGGACGACGTCGCCGTCGTCGGCTTCGACGACCTGCCGTTGGCGCGGAGCACCGACCCGGCGCTGACCACGGTGCGCCAGCCGATGCGCGCCATGGGCCGCGCCGCGGCGACGCTGCTGCTGGCCGAACTCGGGGGCACGCCGATACCCGACGAGCCGCTGATCATTCCGACCGACCTCGTCCGTCGTGAGTCCGCCTGAGAGTGCCGGTCGCCCACACGAGTCGTCAGGAAGAAGTGGGCGGGCGGGGCTTGGGCCGCAGTGGGCGGACGGGACGTGTGCGCGGTGGTCGAAGCAGTGCGCGACGTCCGGCGGCAGGGCGCGGCCGGGGTGCTCATCGGCGGACGGGTGGCACCGCAGCAGCGGAAGCATGGCCGGTGACACCCCGTCAGAGTTCGGCATCACCTTGTCCCCGCCTGGCTTGCCCCGCTCGGGTTCCCGACGGCCCAGGCGAGCCAGTGTCCGGGTGGCCTGAGCGTGCAGGACGACGACCTCGAAACCCCTGTGCACCGAGATCGCCGCCTACCTGAGCCTGCACCCGGACCGGACCGAGGACGTCGTCGGCACGCTGTCGATATGTCGAGGCCGAGTACGGCGGGCCCGGGTTCAATGGCCGCGACGGCGGTCGGCAGATCCACCTCGTCCGGAAGCTCGCCTGGCTGCGTGACCGGGTCGGTGTCAGTGCGGCGGGGCGGGTGTGACCGGGGTCGGCTGGGTGAGGTTCACCGCGTTGCCGTCCGGGTCCTTGATGTGGGCGACGCGCTGGCCCCAGGGCATGTCGGTGGGACCGCCGCCGACCGAGCCGCCCAGCGCCTCCACCCGGCCGAGGGTCTCGTCGACGTCGTCGACGGCGATGCTGAGCAGGAGCCGCGGTGCCGCGGCGGCGCCCAGGTCGGCCCTGGCCACCAGCCCGAGGTCGGTGTCGCCGATGCGCAGGCCGAGGTAGAACGCCGGGCCGTCCGCCGGTACCCGGAAGACCTCCTCGGCGCCGAACAGGTTCGTGTAGAAGTCGCGCAGGACGTCCTGGTCGGCGGTCAGGATCACTGGCTGGATGGTGGACATGGCACTCCTGTCGAGAACGGTCGCGTCAACCGGTAGACGGTTCGAGGAGCGAGAACTCATCGGTGCCACCAGCCTGCCGGACGAGCCGACCCGCGCGCGCCGCGGCGATGCGGCGGCGGAGCGGCGCGTCGTGGTCGCGCACAGCGTCGGCGAAGGCGGTCGAGTCGGCGCGGCGGACGGCCGTGACCCATTGGCCGAGGGCGGCGGGGTCACCCCCGCGGGCGGTCCGGGGTGAGGGTGACGACGAGGGCGCAGAGCGCGGTGGTCGCGGCGAGCGTCGCGGCTGCGGCCAGGCCGGCCCCGATGACGAACAGCCCGCTCCCGTCGTCGGACCAGTCGTACCCGAGGGCGGCGGTCAAGCCGGCCGTGGTGCCGACCACCGCGTCCGCCACGTACCGCCGGAACGCAGCCCAGCCGACCGCCGGCAGCAGGGTCACGACCAGCCCGATCACCTGCCAGGCCTCGTACGGCCCGGTCACCGAGCCGTCGGGGTGGATGTCGCGGAGCTGGTCCCAACCCAGCCAGGCAGCCCACGCGGTCATCGGCACCAAGGCCAGCAGCAGGGAACGGACGGGATTCAGGGGCTTCGAGCGCATGCCCCGAGTCTCCCGAGCCGGCCCGGACCCGTCGCAGAGCGCGGGTACTCACCTCCCGCATGAGTACCCGCCCGCTGCGTGTGGGCTCTAGGGAGCGTCCTCGTCGTGCGGTCCGAGGGAGGGGAGGAGCCGTTCGATGTCGAGGTCGTCGGCTCCTTCGACGTCGATGTCGCCCGCCACGTGCAGGTCGAGAGTGTTCGGGATCGGCCGGGTCGACGGCCCGGGTGTGCGGCAGCTCCGCCAGCAACCGTTCCACCAGCCCCCGGCGGCGGGCCCCGGCGTCCGGCACGAGCCGGAAGGCCGCCTCGTCGACGAAGCCGCGGGACCACGTGAACCGCCGGGAACCGTCGGCCGGTAGCAGTCAAGGTGCTCCTACTGCAGGATGTTGATCGCGCGGGCGATCACCAGCCCGCCGATTCCGAGAGACGCCACTGCTTCCGTCATCATCAACAGCTTGGCCCACCGTCTGATCGCGGAGATGTCGGTGGGGCTGAACGCGGTGGCGGTCCAGAACGCGAGCACCAGATAGTCGGCGAAGATCGGCACCCAGGTGGTCGGCACGTAGGTCGTGTGCTGCATCTCGGGGAACACCAACGCCGGATTCGCATACGGTCGGTGCGCGCGGGCAGCGGCACCACCGCGATCCAGATCCCAGTACCACAGGCCGAAGGCGATCACGTTCGTGGCCCAGATCACTCCGCCGGTGGCCAGCAGCCCGGTGGCGTTGTTGGCGAACAGCTTGTTGTTGGTCAGGATGTCGGCGATCAGGTGGACGGCGGCGTACAGATTCGCCACCGTGATGAAGGCGATGACGACGCCGGTCGTGATCCGCAGCCATGGTTTCACGCGATCGATGCGGCCCGGGTCCCCGATGATCAGCGCGGCCAGCAACACGACCAGGACCACCGGGACCACCCATGTGGGGCTCACCCGGTACTTCGCAGGCAGCCCGACGTGGAGCAACGCGGCGACCAGAATCGCCAGCGCCACGGGCCACCACCGCTCACCCCGTGCAGTGGCCTGAACCGGCGTCAGCGGGGGCGGAGCGACCGGCTGCGGACCTGATGCCATACCGCATTGTGGCTTCGCCGGTTCCGATGGCGAAGCAGTGACGCGCCGCTTCCGCGACCATCTGCGATGACTCCCTGCACCGCGCGAAGCGGTTGCGGTCGGTGCACATGCGCCGCTGCCGCTGAGAGGGCCACCACGGATCGCAGCGGTATTCCGAGAAGTCATCATGACGGTATGTCAGATCATGTCGGGAAAGCGCCGGGGAGCAGACTCGTCCCGGATCGGGGATCATCACGATCGGCACCCTGGCCCGGCACGCCGCTCGGGTGGGCGACGCGCTTCAGCATGGGTGCCACGGTCGCGCTCGAGAGGGTGGCGACCGGAGCCTTCACGGGCCCGGCCGTGTTGATGGGCATCGGCATGTCGCCAGCGGACGAACCCAGGGCGCGCACGCGCGGCGCACGGTGGAGGACTGCCCGCACGCGACGATGGTCACGATCCCCGGCACCAGCTTCTCGAGGGTCCCGCCGGCGGGGTGCTCAGACCTCGCCGTAGAGGGTGAGGACCACGCCCTCGACCTCCATGCGGCTGTGCTTGATCAGGTCGCCGCGGCGCAGCGCGGCGAGGCAGTGTTCGAGACGCTCGGTCTCCCCTGCGGTCAGCACGGCGGCGGCCAGGTTGCGCAGGCTGGTCAGTATGGCCGAGGTGAGGGCCCCGGGGTGCGGACCTGACAGCAGGACGACGGGTTGGCCCGTGCGGTCGCGGACGATCGCGGTGGTCGAGCCTCCGTGGACGACGAGCACCATCGCCTCCGTGTCCGACGAGCACGCTGCACGTGCCGGAGGCTCGTGCGGCTCACAGCCTCGGGTAGGAGAAGACGATAGCCCTGATCTCCCGATTTTTATCCTTTTCGACCCTCGAACGGCGGTATGTCGTGCCCGGGTTCACGGCGGGCGGGTTCATGCCACCCCCTCGCGCACCACGCCGCCGATGCCGCGCGTGGGGGAGGGGGCGCTACTCCGGCTGTCGGCTGCGCCGCAGCAGGGAGTCCACGAGTGCGGCCACGTGCTGCCGGTCGGCGGCGGACAACTGCTGGAGGCTGGCGATGAGGGTGGCGACCTCGGGATCGGTGCTCGCTCCGGGCTCGCCCTCCGCGTACAGGTAGATCCCGCAGGTCTCGGCGGCCGCGCGCCGCACCGCGTCGAGTGGCAACTCCAGCCCGGCGGCGAGGCGTTCGAGCGTCGCGGGCTGCGGCATCCGCACCAGGCGCTCGGTGGTGGCGAGGTGGTGGACGGTGGAGCGGGGGAGGCCGCCGCGACGGGCGACGTCGCCGTAGGACCAGCCCTGCGCGTCCAGTTGGCGCCTCATCATTCGCTGCAGTGCGTTGTCCACGGGATGGGGTGCTTCCTGCTGTCGGAGCCGGCGGAACACGTCCGGGTGGCCCCGATTCTACGGGCGTACGGCGCGCCGTCCATGCGATCACGCATCCCACCTGCCGATTTCGCTCCATCGAGCGGCGGTGGCGCAACGTGTTCGTGTCTGTGCTTGTCGTCGCCCCCGGTGAGCGACTAGCGTCCAATCTCGTCGGACAGAACGTCCGATCTGACTGGACAGGAGTCGGGGGACCTCCCCGGCCCCGATAGAGAGGCACTGCCATGAGCATGAACGTCACCGAGCTCGACGCCGAGACCGTGGAGCTGCTGCCGAGCCGCGAGGCGCTGGGACGGCTGAAGTTCGTGAAGGTCCACGCCAACGTCGCCTTCGTCCACGCCCACAACGAGTCGTGGGCCGTGAACGACTACTCGCCGCTCGCGGTCGCGCAGTCCGAGGCGGCGCAGTCGGTCAACGTGTACCAGCGGTAACAGCCCGCACGTGGGCGGACCGCGCCCCGTGGCGCGGTCCGCCCACAAGGAAGGACGGGTCCAGCGTGGCTGGAGACCTACCGACGGCGGCCGGCGGCCGCCGGCCGGCGGCGCCCTTCCCGGTGCCGCGACTGACCACCGGGCTGCGGCTGCACGGCGAGTACCAGGGCAGCGGGTTCACCGAGCCCCGCTACCTCGCTCGTCGCGGGGACGGCCAGGTGGTGCAACTGACCCTGCTGCTGCACCTGGTGGCGGGATCGATCGACGGTGTCCGGGACACCGAGGCCATCGCGCACCGGGTCAGCGCCCGCTACGGACGCGAGGTCAGCGCGGACAACGTCGACTACCTCGTCGAGCACAAGCTCCGGCCGATGGGGATCACCGCACCGCCCGGCGGCGACGGCCACCCGGTCGGCGCCCCTCGCTCGGACCTCCTGCTCGCCCTCACCGGCCGCCGCGTGCTGCTGCGTGAGCGCCAAGTCGTCCGGATCGCCCGGTCGTTGGCCTGGCTGCACCGCCCGTGGGTGGTGGCCGTCGTCCTGACGGCCGCCGTCGCCCTGGACGTCTGGCTGTTCGCCGTCCACGGGGCGATGGGTCCCGTGCTGCAGGTGCTGGACCAGCCCGTGCTCCTGCTCGCCGTGTTCGGCCTCACGGTCGCCTCGTTGCTGTTCCACGAGTTCGGACACGCGTCGGCCTGCCGTTACGGCGGCGCACAGCCGGGCCCGATCGGCTGCGGCCTGTACGTGCTGTGGCCCTCGCTCTACACGGACGTCACCGACGTGTACCGGATCGGCCGGGCCGGTCGGCTGCGCACCGATCTCGGCGGCGTCTACTTCAACGTCGTCTTCATACTGGGCCTGGCCGGGGGCTACGCCCTCACCGGCCGGCCGCTGTTCCTGGCCGCGGTGCTCGTCGCGCACGTCGAGATCGTCGAACAGCTCATGCCGGTCGTGCGCCTGGACGGGTACTTCATCCTCGGTGACCTCGCCGGCGTCCCCGACCTGTTCGGCAGGATCCGGCCGACGTTGCTGAGCCTGCTGCCCGGACGCCCCGTCAGACCCGAGGTCGCCGACCTCAAGAAGTCCGCCCGCGCGGTGGTCACCGGCTGGGTACTGACCATGGTCCCGCTGCTCGTCGGCGAGCTCGGCTACGTCCTGTGGCACCTGCCGAGGATCCTCGCCGCGGCCGCGCACTCGCTCGCCGCGCAGGGCGCCGACGCCCTCACCGCCTTCTCGGACGGGCGGTTCTCCACCGCGGCGGTCGACGCCATCGGGACCTTCACCCTGCTGTGCCCGCTGGTCGGAGGCACCTACCTCGCCGCTCGGACCGTCGCCCGGCTGCTCCGCCGGATCCTCGTCCGCCCGCTCTCGCGCTGGCGGGCGCCCGCGGCAGCGCACCGCCGCATGCCAACCGCCCCGCACGCCTCGGCCGAACAGCTGCCGGATCCCGTGCACACCCTCAGGAGGTATTCGTGAAGCACCGTACTCCGCAACGGAGTTCGATCATCGGTCGGACGGCCGGACGCCTCGGCGTGCTGAGCGGCGCGTGCCTGGCCGTACTCGCCGTTGCCGCGCCCGCCGGCGCCGTCCCGTTCTCGGACCACCCCGGCCGCGGCGTCGCAGCCTTCGCGGACCGCGCGACCACGCACGCCAGCCGCGTACATCCGGACCAGTACGAGGACTCGTTCACCGTCCACCAACTCGGCACCGTGTTCAGCGTCGGCGCGAACAACCGGGCCACCGCCGTCTCGGCCGGCTGCTCGACCCCGCACCCGTGCCGGTCGATCGCGCTGTCCTTCCAGATCGTCACCATGGCCGGGGACGACGTCCGGCTCAATGCCACCAACCTCGGCCGAGCAGTCAACGAGCAGTGCCCCAGCTGCCAGACCCTGGCCGGCGCCTACCAGTTCATCGTCTCCACCGCGCAGCCGTTCCGGCTCAGCCCCGGGGCCAGCGGCCAACTGGCCGCCATCCACCGCAGACTGGACGCGCTTGGCGCCTCGCACGACCCGATCCCCGTCGTCAAACAGCGCGCCGACGACCTGGCCGCCCAGGTGAAGGCGATCCTCGACCACGAGGCGCTGACCGCCCCCAGGGCCGCGGGGATGTCCCCCCTGGCGAAGTCCGGCCCGAGTGTGACCATGCACCGCCACTACGACGGGGCGAACTGACGACCTGACCCGGCAGACGGGGGGTGCGTGCTGGTGGTCGCGCCCGGGGCGGCCCCGCCGTTACCCTTCCTCCCGGGGGCGGCGGGGGCATCGCCTACGACCCGCCGATCCCGGGTGCGGCGCAGGCTGACCACGCATCACCGCATCGTTCTCTCCTGAGACCGGCCGCCCTCACCGGCCACCCCGTACCCGCCCGACCAGGAGCCCCGATGCCCCGCACCCTGCACGCCGAGCCGGTCGTCCGTGACCGCGCCCACCTCAACGAGAGTCCGCTCTGGGACGACCGCCACCAGATCCTGCGCTGGGTCGACATCCTGGCCGGCCGGGTACACGGGTGGGACCCGGCCACCGGGGAGCGGACGCTCTTCGAGGCTGGCCTACCGGTCGGTGCGGTGGCGCTGCGCGAGTCCGGCGGGCTCGTCCTGGCCGTCGCCGACGGCTTCGCGGTGTTGGACGGCGAGCAGCTGACCCGGATCGCCGACCTCGACTCCGAGGGCGGCGAGCTGCGGATGAACGACGCCGTCTGCGACCCCGAGGGCCGGCTGCTCGCTGGCACCATGGCGTTCACGCACGAGCCGGGCCGCGGCACCCTGCACCGCCTGGACCCGGACCACACCGTGCACACCGCCCTCCCGTCGGTCACCATCTCCAACGGCCTCGACTGGTCCGCGGACGGCACGACCGCCTACTACGCGGACAGTCCGACCCGCGAGGTCCGCGCCTACCGCTACCACGAGGGCCGGCTGCTCGACCCCCGCCCGTTCGTGACCACCGAGGACGGCGTGCCGGACGGCCTCGCGGTCGACGCCGAGGGCGGGGTGTGGGTCGCGGTGGCCTTCAGCGGCACGGTCCGCCGCTACCTGCCCGACGGCACCCTCGACACGGTCGTCCGCGTCCCGGCCACCGTGACCACCAGCTGCGCCTTCGGCGGCCCCGACCTGGACACGCTGTACATCACCACCGCCACCGAGAACCTCACCCCCGCTCAGCTCGCCGAACAGCCGCTGGCCGGCGGGATATTCGCCTGCACCCCCGGTGTCCTCGGCCGCCGCGCCCACCGCTACCGCGGCTGACCCGGCCTGCCGCGCCGGTAGGCCCGATGAAGCACGTCGTTGCAGTGTGGCGTGCGAGGGGCGGTGGGGCAGTCGGCGATTTGCGACGTCAGAGGGGCCGATGTGACTGGCCATCAGCGCACCAAGGGGAGCGGCAACGACCCCCTTGGTGCGCTGAT
>NZ_JBFAQR010000070.1:0-29240 GCF_040678815.1 Kitasatospora sp. NPDC049285
TCCGGTGCGGTGCAGTCCTAGACAGCTCCACCACACCGGAGGTCTTCACGTTTGATCAAGCCAGACCACCGTCAACAACGCTCGTGGTCAATACATCTAGGGCCCCGAAAGGGGCCCGGGGAACGGCGGGAGTGCGTGGCAGTCGGAGTGACAGGGCGCTGAAGGTCTGGGCGCATAGAGGTCTCCAAGACGCCCAGCCGTACTGAGGCCATCCGCCACTCGCCTCGCAGTTCCCCGAGCCCCTGATAGTGCAACTTCCCCGAGCTCCCGAAGAAGATCCCCCCGGCGCGAAAGATCCTTCGCGCGCCGCCCCGCAGGGAATAGCGACCCGGGGTGCACCGTTCCGCTACCGGCGGTTCGCGCGCGACAATGGACGACGGCCGCTTTCCCCAGATCACCCGGAGGTGCCCCGCCATGCCCGACTCGTACCCGCAGGCGTCCGACCAGGACGGCACGCCGACCCAGGCCGCCGTGCCGGCCGTGCCGGGGCCGGGCGGTCAGGGGCGCCGGATCCGCCCGGCCCAGCTGATCTTCGAGCCGCCGGCCGAGGAGTCCGAGCAGGAGCGTTTCTTCGACCTGGAGTCGATCGCCGACCCGGCCGAACTGCTGACCCGTTCGACCGAGTTGGCGCTGGCGTTCCGCGCCGCGGCGGAGCGCGCCACCGACTTCCAGGCCATCGCCGCCGCCCAGCTCGCCGACCCGCGCCGGTTCGACGCCCTGTCCGCGGCCGAGATCGCCGCCCGCGCCGACTGGACTCCCGACTACGCGGTGAAGATGGTCGAGTACGGCCGGTCCCTGCAGCGCCGCCAGCGCGAGGAGTAGTCCGGCCGCCGAAAGGCCTCTGGCATATGCAGCGGGCGATGGTACGCCCGAGGACCACCCGCTGTCCGGCGAACGCCGCTTTCGCTCCGGTCGGCTTCGGCACCGGTCCACGCTGGTTCGGTGGACATCTGGACCTATCAATCCGTGGAGTACGTGACGGTGGCCGGGGAGGCCTGGCTGGCGTCCGCCAGTGAGTACCCCAGCAGCATGCGGGCGCTGTGGGGTGCCCGTCCGTGGGCGCCGGCGGTGCTGCCCTGCGGCCGGGTCTTCGACGTGATCAGCATGCCGGGCGTGTTCGGGCGGCGGGTGCTCGACGAGCTCTGGGCCTCCGGTCCGGGGTGCGGGCCGGTCGCCGCGTACCGCGGCCGCACGCTGCTGTTCGTCCAGCCCGGTACGGCCGGCCGGCTGCGCACCCTGCTGGCGTGGGAGGAGTGGGCGCGGGACGTGCCGCCGCTGCTGTGCCACGGCGTGGGGGACGCGGTCACCGTCCCGCCGGTGCAGCGCGAGATCGACGCGCCGGACAGCGGGACGGGCCGCTGGGTCGTCGCCCCGGACACCCGCGAGCCCTGGCTGCCGGGCGCGTCCGTGGTGCTGTGGGCCTGTGTCCGGGCGGCGCGCAGCCGGTCGCACGCCGGTGACGACGGGGCGCCGAACGCCTGCTGAACGCGGGGTGCCCGGCGCGTGCCCGGTCGGCGCGAATCGATTTTGGTTCCCGCCCGGGCCGCTGCTAGAGTCGTCACGTCAGCAAGCGCCGCTAGCTCAGTTGGTTAGAGCAGCTGACTCTTAATCAGCGGGTCCGGGGTTCGAGTCCCTGGCGGCGCACAGACGGTCGAAGGCCCCTCGCGGAAGCGGGGGGCCTTCGGCGTTCTTCCGTCGTGCCGACGTCCGTCATGTCCGGGTCTCCGGCGCGTAAAGGGCTGCTAATGTCCGGGTCATGGCGTCCGACGACCTCCACTCCGACTGGGCCGCCTGGCTCGACGCCGAGCTCGCCGACGCCGAGGCCGCCGCCCTTCGCGCCCACCACCGGGCCCGCCGCCACCGTTTCCTGCGCCGCGCCCTCGGCTGGACCGCCGCCGTCGCCCTGGCGGCCACGCTCGGCCTCGCCCTCGTCTACACCGCGCAGCACGGCCCTACTCCCGTCCCGGTCACCACGGCGTCCGCCGCCCCGTGACCGACGCACCGTCAGCCGGGCCGCGCCGGTCCGCTACGGCGTGATGACCACCGTCAGGCGGCGCGGGCCGTGGACGCCCTTGACCCGGATCATCTCGATGTCGGCGGTGGCGGAGGGTCCGCTGATGAAGGTGAGCGGGCGGCGCGGGTCGAGGACGGCGAGCGCGCCGGGCAGGGCGGAGTGGATCTGCGGCTCGCGGACCACGCAGACGTGCAGGTCCGGCAGGAGGGTGGCGGCGCGGCGGCCCTGACCGGGGCCGGCGTCCAGGACCAGCGTGCCGGACTCGGCGACGGCGGTCGCACAGACCGTCAGGACGGCGTCGGTGCCGTCGAGTTCGGTGGCGGACAGCGGCGGCGCGTCGGCACGCACCGCCCCCGGGTAGCCCTCCAGCCAGGCGGCGGGCAGCCCCTCGGGCACCACCACGCTCCGCACGCCGTCCAACGCGGCGGCCACCAGTTCGGCGGCGGACGGCCCGCGCAGCACCGTCGCGCCGTACTCCCCCACCCGCTCGGCGAACAGCTCCACCACGGCCGCCCGGTCTCCCGGCAGCTCCCGCAGGTACCCGCGCGGGACGTCGCCCGCCGGAGGCACCGCGGCGGCCCGGATCCGGCGCAGGATCTCCTCGCGCGCGCTCACTCGCTTCCTCCCTCGGACGGCACGTCGCTCCGCCTCTCGCCCTGCTTTTCGGCCTGCTTCACACCCTGCTTCTCGTTCCGTTTCCACCAGCTCCGGAACGACTCCTTCGGGACGGCGGGCACCGTCCGGCTGTCGGTCCAGCCGCCGAGGACGCCGGGCAGCCGCAGCCGCTCGGGCAGCAGCGGACCGACCAGGCCTGCGCTCTTCACGGCGGCCTTCCACGCCCGCTGATGCTCCATCACCGAGCCGACCGCGCCGAGTGCGACGCGCTCCACCGGGTGCCGGCCGCCGTCGGCGACCTGCGCGCGCAGGTCGAGCAGCACGTCGGTGAAGCGGATCCGGACGGGGCACACGTCGTTGCAGGCGCCGCACAGCGTGGAGGCGTAGGGCAGCGAGGCGGTCTGCGGTTCGTCGAGGCCGCGCAGCAGCGGGTTGAGGATGGCGCCGATCGGGCCGGGGTAGACGGAGCCGTAGGCGTGGCCGCCGGTGCGTTCGTAGACGGGGCAGATGTTCATGCAGGCGCCGCAGCGGATGCAGCGCAGGGCCTGGCGTCCGACCGGGTCGGCCAGGGCGCGGGTGCGGCCGTGGTCGACCAGGACCAGGTGGAAGGCGCGGGGTCCGTCGCCGTCGGTGACGCCGGTCCAGGTGCTGGTGTAGGGGGACATCCGCTCGCCGGTGGCGTTGCGGGCCAGCAGTTGCAGGAAGACCTCCAGGTCCTGCCAGGTGGGCACGGTCTTCTCGATGCCGACCACCGAGATCAGGGTGTCGGCGAGGGTCAGGCACATCCGCCCGTTGCCCTCGGACTCGACGACCACCAGGGTTCCGGTCTCGGCGACCACGAAGTTGGCGCCGGAGACCGCGACCTTGGCGGCGAGGAACTTCTCCCGCAGGTGCAGCCGGGCGGCCTCGGCGAGTTCGGCGGGGTCGTCGCTCAGCCCCTCCGGCGCGGGACGGCCGTGCCGGCCCATCTCGCGGACGAAGATGTCGCGGATCTCGGTGCGGTTGCGGTGCAGCGCGGGCACCACCACGTGCGAGGGCAGGTCGTCGCCCAACTGGACGATGGTGGCGGCCAGGTCGGTCTCCCGGGCGGTGATCCCGGCGGCCTCCAGCGCGGCGTCCAGGCCGATCTCCTCGGTCAGCATCGACTTGACCTTGACGATCTCCGTCTCGCCGGTGGCCCGGACCAGCCGGGTGACGATCAGGTTGGCCTCGGCGGCGTCCCGCGCCCAGTGCACGGTGCCGCCGGCCGCGGTCACCTTCTCCTCCACCTGGAGCAGGTACTCCTCCAGACCGGCCAGTACCCGGTCCTTGATCGCCGCGGCGGCGTCCCGCAGCTGCTCCCAGTCGGGGCGCTCCGCGGCCAGCACCGCCCGCTTGCCCCGGATGGTGTGGGTGGCCCGCCGCACGTTGGCCCGCAACTGCTCGTCCCCGACGGCACTCCGCGCGGCCGTCGGGAACTCCGGCCACCCCAGGAACGACCTGGTCATCGCACCGCCTCCACCGTCGGGACCCCGTCCAGCGGCCCGTCCACCTCGGTGCGGGCCAGGATCTCCGCCAGGTGCACGGTGCGCACCGGATGCCCGTCCCTGGTGAGCCGCCCGCCGATGTTCATCAGGCACGAGTTGTCGACGGCGGCCAGCACCGGCGCCCCGGTCTCCAGCACGTGCCGCGCCTTGTCGCCGTTCATCGCCCCGGACACCGCCGCGTTCTTCACCGCGAACGTGCCGCCGAAGCCGCAGCACTCCTCCTGCGCGGGCAGCTCCACGAAGTCGATCCCGCGCACCGCCCGCAGCAGCCGGTACGGCCGGTCCCCCAGCGCGGAGGCCCGCAGGCTGTGGCAGGTCGGGTGGTAGGTCACCCGGTGCGGGAAGTACGCCCCGACCTCGACCACACCCAGCCGGTCGGTCAGGTACGCCGTCAACTCCCATACGCGGGGCGCCATTTCCTCGACCGCCCGGAGCAGCCCCGGGTCGCCCGCCGCCTCCGCCGCGAGCGCGTACGCCTCCGCGGGCATCCCGGCGCAGGACGCCGAGGGCACCACGATCTCGTCGTAGCCCTCGAAGGTCTCCACGAAGTGCCGGGCCAGCCGCGCGGTCTCCCTGCGGTACCCGGTGTTGAAGTGCATCTGCCCGCAGCAGCTCTGTGCGGCCGGGAAGTCCACGGCCACGCCGAGCCGCTGCAGGAGCGCCACGGTGGCCCGGCCGGTCCCGGGGAAGAGCGTGTCGTTCAGGCAGGTCACGAACAGCGCGGTGCGCGGTGCCGGTGTCGGGGCACTCGGCGGTGTCGGGGCAACCATGCGGCACAGCATAGATGCAAGCTTGGATGCAACGATAGATGCATGCATGGATGCAAGACCGGGCCGCATGGCAGAATGACCACGTGACCGACGCCCAGACCACCGCCGACCGGGCCTACGACCACGTCCGCACCCGTCTCCTGGACGGCAGTTACCCCGGCGGCACCCTGCTCTCCGAAGGCACCGTCGCCACCGAGCTGGGTCTCTCCCGCACCCCGGTCCGCGAGGCCTTCCTCCGCCTCCAGTCCGAGGGCTTCCTGCGGCTCTACCCCAAACGCGGCGCCCAGGTCGTCCCGATCTCCCCCGGCGAGGCCAGGAACGTCCTGGACGCCCGGCTGCTCTTCGAACGCTCCGCGATCGAGGCGGTCGCCGCGCAGGGGCCGGACGCGATGCGAGCGGCTGCCGCCGAACTGCGCGCCGCCTGCGAGACCCCCGACCGCCACCCGGTCGAGGCCGGCCGCCGCTTCCACCTCACCCTGCTCCGGGCAGCCGGCAACCCCGTCCTGACCTCGCTGTACGAGTCCCTCTGGGACCGCCAACTCCGCATCTCGGCCGCCGCCACCGCCACCACCCGCCACGCAGCCACCGACCACACCGAACACCTCGCGATAGCCGACGCCCTCGCCGCAACGGACTCCGTCCTGGCGAACGAACTGGCCACCGCCCACGCCGAATCACTCCTGGCCAGAGTAGGCATCTAGGGACCCGGAACTGGCTTCGCCAGGGGCCGGGTGAGCGAAGCTCACAAGGGGCCCGGGGAACGGCGGGGGTGTGTGGCGGTCGGGGTCACGGGGCGCTGCGAGGTCTGGGCGCATGGAGGTCTCCAAGACGCCCAGCCAAGCTCAGACCACCAGTCACTCGCCTCGCAGTTCCCCGAGCCCCTGGATAGTGCAACTGACTCCTGGATTAACGGCCGCGCAGCGTCCGGTACGTGGCGACCAGGCCGGCCGTGGAGGCGTCCAGCGTCTCGGTGCCCTCGCCGGTGAGGAGGACGGGCTCGATGCGCTTGGCGAGGACCTTGCCGAGTTCGACGCCCCACTGGTCGAAGGAGTCGATGTTCCAGATCGCGCCTTGGACGAACACCTTGTGCTCGTAGAGGGCGATGAGCTGGCCGAGCACCCGGGGGGTGAGCTCGGTGGCGAGGATCGTGGTGGTGGGGTGGTTGCCGCGGAAGGTCTTGTGCGGGACCAGCTCGGCGGGGACGCCCTCCGCGGCGACCTCTTCGGCGGTCTTGCCGAAGGCCAGCGCCTGGGTCTGGGCGAAGAAGTTGGCCATCAGCAGGTCGTGCTGGGCGACCAGGCCGTCCTGCAGGTCGGCGACGGGGCGGGCGAAGCCGAGGAAGTCGGCGGGGATCACCTTCGTGCCCTGGTGCAGCAGCTGGTAGTAGGCGTGCTGGCCGTTGGTGCCGGGGGTGCCCCACACCACGGGGCCGGTCTGCCACTGCACCGGGTTGCCGTCGCGGTCGACCGACTTGCCGTTGGACTCCATGTCCAGCTGCTGCAGGTAGGCGGTGAACTTGGACAGGTAGTGCGAGTACGGCAGCACGGCGTGCGACTGGGCGTCGAAGAAGGCGCCGTACCAGACGCCGAGCAGGCCGAGCAGCAGCGGCGCGTTCTGCTCCGCCGGCGCGGTGCGGAAGTGCTCGTCCATGGCGTGGAAGCCTTCGAGCATCTCCTGGAAGTGCTCCGGCCCGATGGCGAGCATCAGCGAGAGGCCGATCGCCGAGTCGTAGGAGTAGCGGCCGCCCACCCAGTCCCAGAACTCGAACATGTTGGCGGTGTCGATGCCGAAGTCGGCGACGCCCTGGGCGTTGGTGGAGAGCGCCACGAAGTGCTTGGCCACCGCGTCGTCCCCGGTGCCGAGCTGGTCCAGCAGCCAGGTGCGCGCGGCGACGGCGTTGGTGATCGTCTCGATGGTGGTGAAGGTCTTGGAGGCGACGATGAAGAGGGTCTCCGCGGCGTCCAGGTCGCGGACGGCCTCGTGCAGGTCGGCGCCGTCGACGTTGGAGACGAAACGGACCGTCAGGTCGCGGTCGGTGTAGGAGCGCAGCACCTCGTAGGCCATGGCGGGGCCGAGGTCGGAGCCGCCGATGCCGATGTTGACGATGTTGCGGATCCGCTTGCCGGTGTGGCCGGTCCACTCGCCGGAGCGGACCCGGTTCGAGAAGGCGGCCATCTTGTCGAGCACGGCGTGCACGGCGGGGACGACGTTCTCGCCGTCGACCTCGATGACGGCGCCGCGGGGGGCGCGCAGCGCGGTGTGCAGGACGGCGCGGTCCTCGGTGATGTTGATCTTCTCGCCGCGGAACATCGCGTCGCGCAGCTCGGCGACGCCGGTGGCCTCGGCGAGTCCGCGCAGCAGGTCCAGGGTGCGGTCGGTGACCAGGTGCTTCGAGTAGTCGAGGAAGAGGTCGCCGACCTGGAGGGTGTAGCGGCTGCCGCGGTCGGCGTCGGCGGCGAACAGCTCGCGCAGGTGCTGTTCGCCGAGCTCGGCGCGGTGCTTCCCCAGCGCGGCCCACTGCGGGGTGCGGTCCAACGGGGTGCGGCCGTTGGCAGGGGTGTCCGACATCGGTTGCTCCTTGGTCGTCCGGGTGCAGATACCGGCGGGTTCCGGCGGGAGGGTCGCGCCTGGTCCGGCGGGTACGGTGCGTGCGCCGGCTTCGTCGACGGCCTTGCCCGGTCCAACCCTATGCCCTGCGGGGGCCCCGACCCGGTCGGCCGGCGAGTGGGGCGCGCAGGCGTCGACGGAGCGTCACTTCCGCGCCGACTGCAGGTCGAGTGCGCGCAGCACCTGGTCGGCCACCTCGGGGTCGGCGCCGAACTCGCCGCGGGCGACGAGCACCTCGCGCCGGGAGGCGGCGATCATCTCCTGTTCGACGGCGAACGCCTGACGCCACTTCTTGCCGCGGCGCTTGGCCTCCAGCGCCTCTTCCTCCTCGTACTTCTCCGGGCAGAGCCGGGCGAGTCGGTCGTGCTGGCGCTCGCGCAGGCGTTCGGAGATCTCGGCGGGGAGTTCGTCCTCGTCCTCGAGTTCGCCGAGCCGGTGCAGTCCGGCCTTGGCCGCACGCCACCAGAGTTCGCGGACGGCCTTCTCGTGGGCGTCGCTGCCGGTGTCCAGCCCGAGCAGCCGGACCACGTAAGGGAGGGTCAGGCCCTGGACCACCAGGGTGAAGAGGACGACGCTGAAGGCGATGAAGACGATCTCGTTGCGCGCGGGGAAGGGCAGCCCGTCGTGCAGGGTGAGCGGGACGCCGAGGGCGAGGGCGACGGTGGCGACGCCGCGCATGCCGGACCACCACAGCACGACGGTCTCCCGCCAGCTGATCGGGGTGTCCTCGTCGCCGTGGGTGACCCGCTTGGAGAGCCAGGCCGCGGGCAGCAGCCAGACCAGGCGCAGCAGGACGACCACGGCGATGACGATGGCGGTGTCGCCGATCATGGTCTCCCAGGTGTCGCGGACGTCGCGGAGCACGGTGGAGAGCTCCAGGCCGATCAGGCCGAAGGCGACGCCGGTGATCAGGGTCTCGACGATCTCCCAGAAGGCGTTGCCGACCAGGCGGTAGGAGACCTCGTCGGCGTCGGTGGCGCGGTCGGCGAGGTAGAGCGCGCAGACCACCACGGCGAGCACGCCGGAGCCGTGCGCCTCCTCGGCGAGGGTGTAGGCGGCGAACGGGACCAGCAGGTTGAGCGCGACCTGCTGGGTGGGGTCGTCGAGCAGTCCGGCGAGTTTGGCGTTGGCCCAGCCGAGGCCGATGCCGACGACGACCGCGACCACGGCGGAGAGCAGGAAGCGTTCGACCACCCGGCCGGCGGACAGGTTGCCGTCGACCACCGCCTCGACGGCGAGCGAGTAGATGACGATCGCGGTGACGTCGTTGAACAGGCCTTCGCTCTCCAGCACGGCGACCAGCCGGCGGGGCAGTCCGACCGAGCCGGCCACCGCGACGGCGGCGACCGGGTCGGGCGGGGAGACCAGCGCGCCGAGGGCGAGGGCGGCGGCGATCGGCGCGGCGGGCACCAGCCAGGAGAAGACGCCGGCCACGGCGGTGGTGGTGACCACCACCAGGGCGACGGCGAGCAGCAGGATGGAGCGGATGTTGGCCTTGAAGTAGCGCACCGAGGAGCGCCGGGCGACCGCGAAGATCAGCGGGGGCAGCACCATCGGCAGGATCAGTTCGGGGTTGATCTGCACGTTGGGGATCTGCGGGACGAGCGCGAAGACCAGGCCGACCAGGGTCATCAGCACCGGCTGCGGGATCCGGCTCCGGCGGGCGAGCGGCATCGTGATCACCGAGGCGAGCAGCACCAGGAAGAGCAGTGACAGCTGGCCCACGGTCGGTCCTCTCGGCAGGGCTGGGTTCGCCGGGCTCAGCATACGTCGGGCCCCGACCGGGCCGATTGTGTGTTTCGGCCGCTGACCAGGTAATGTTCTCTCCGTCAGCACGCGCCGCTAGCTCAGTTGGTTAGAGCAGCTGACTCTTAATCAGCGGGTCCGGGGTTCGAGTCCCTGGCGGCGCACAGACGGTCGAAGGCCCTCCGCGAGAGCGGGGGGCCTTCGGCGTGTCGCGGGGCGGCGCGGTCACTCGCGGAGCTCGTTGACGCACAGGACGTTGCCTTCGCTGTCCTTGAACCAGGCGGCGCGCATGCCGTCGTCCTCGGCGACCCCGTCGACGGTCTTCAGCCCGGGGAAGTCGTAGTCCTCGAACACCACGCCGCGGCCGCGCAGTTCGGCCATCTCGGCGTCCAGGTCGGAGACCTTCCAGCTGGCCAGGGTGTGTTCGGCCTTGCCTCCGTGGGGCGTCTCGTACAACTGGAACTCGCCGTCGCCGGAGCGGAAGCTGACAAACTCCGGACGATCGACGGCGAGGGTCAGGCCGAGCGTGTCGCGGTAGAACCGCTTGGCCCGGTCGAGATCGCTCGCGGGGATCACCGCGAACAGCGTGGCCTCTGCCAACATCGCCATCACCTCCTGCCCTCCAGGCTAGGCAGCGGCGCTGGGCCCCGCGAACGGCCGCGGGCCGGCCGCCGGGGAGGCGGCCGGCCCGCGGGGGGTGCCGGTGGAGCGGGGGGATCAGCCGAAGTACGAGTGGAAGTTGTTGGAGAACTCGTTCCCGTTGTACTTGTCCCAGTTGATCGACCAGGTCATCAGGCCGCGCAGGTTCGGCTGCTTGCCGGCCCGCGGGCTGTAGGAGCCGCAGCTGGTGCCCTTGGTGAGGCAGTCCAGCGCCTGGTTGACCGCGGCGGGCGCGACGTAGCCGTTGCCGGCGTAGCTGTTGGCGGGCATGCCGATGGCGACCTGGGACGGCTTCAGCGCCGGGAACATGTTGGCGGTGTTGCCGGCCACCGGGAAGCCGGCCAGCAGCATGTCGGTCATGGCGATGTGGAAGTCCGCGCCGCCCATGCTGTGGTACTGGTTGTCCAGGCCCATGATCGAGCCGGAGTTGTAGTCCTGGACGTGCAGCACGGTCAGGTCGTCGCGCAGTGCGTAGATCACCGGCAGGAACGCCCCGGCGCGCGGGTCCTGGCCGCCCCAGGGGCCGGATCCGTAGTACTGGTAGCCGAGTTGGACGAAGAAGGTCTCCGGCGCCATGGTCAGCTGGAACTTCGCGCCGTACTTGGCCTTCAGGCTCTTGACCGCGGAGATCAGGTTGGTGATCACCGGGGTGGTCGGGTTCTTGAAGTCGGTGTCGCCGGTGTTCAGCGACAGCGAGTGGCCCTCGAAGTCGATGTCGAGGCCGTCCAGGCCCCACTTGTCGATGATCGAGGAGACCGAGTTGACGAAGTTGTCGCGGGCGGCGGTGGTGGTGAGCTGCACCTCGCCGTTCTGGCCGCCGATCGACAGCAGCACCTTCTTGCCCTTGGCCTGCTTGGCGGCGATGGCCGCCTTGAAGTCGGCGTCGGACTCGACGCTCGGGCACTCGCTGACCGGGCAGCGGTTGAAGTGGATGGTGCCGCCGGTGATCGAGTCCGGCTCGCCGAAGGCGAGGTCGATGATGTCCCAGCTGTCCGGCACGTCCGCCATCCGCACGTAGCCCGCGCCGTTGGCGAAGCTGGCGTGCAGGTAGCCGACCAGGGCGTGGCCGCTCGGCGGCGGGGTGGTGGTCGGGGAGCTGGACGGGCTGGCGCTCGGGCTGGCGCTGGTCGACGGGCTGGCGCTGGCGGAGGGGCTGGCGCTGACCGAGGCCGACGGGCTGCTGGAGACCGACGCGGACGGGGACGGGCTGGGGGCGCCCGGTCCGTCCAGCGAGACGTCGTCCGCGTAGTAGGTGCCCTGGCCGTACCAGCCGTGGGTGAAGACGGTGGCGCTGGTCTGGGTGGCGGTGGTGGTGAAGCTCAGCGACAGCTTCTGGTAGGCGCCGCCGGTGCTCGGCGTCCAGGTCGAGCTGCCGCCGTTGACGCCGAGGTAGACGTACGCGCCGTTCACGTAGGCGCTCAGCGTGTAGGTGGTGTTCGGGGCGACCGCGACGGTCTGGGTGCACTGCGCGCTGTCGCTGGACGACGCCGCGCCGGCCAGCGCGTAGCCGCCGGTGTGCGCGTGGCCGGTGACCACGCTGCCGGTGCCGCCGGTGCAGCTCCACGGGCCCAGCGACCCGCTCTCGAAGCCGCCGTTCACCAGGAACTCGCCGGCCGACGCCGACGTGGCCAGCCCGAAGCTGATCGCGACAGCGCCCGCTGCCGCCACCGCCCAGGCCGTACCCGCGGCGAGCAGCCGCTTCCTACGGGGAGTACGCATGTGGGGATGCTCCTGCCTGTCTGTGGGGGACGCCTTCCTCCACCGGCCGGAGTGTGGGGTTTCCCGGCCGGGGCATGCCGCCGCACCGGCACGCACCAGGGAGTTGGACTAGACCACTGAAGCGGCTGAGCCCATCCCCTGTCAATGCGCCCGCAACCCCGGTTCACTGACCCCGCGTCAGCAGGCCACCGCCGCCGGAACCCGCTCGCGTTGCGACCCTCCACGCCGCACCGAACCATGGAATGGTGCCCGGTTACCTGCGATACCCCCATGTACGCGGCGGTCTGCTCGCCTTCACCGCCGAGGACGACGTCTGGGTCGCGCCGCTCGCGGCCGACGGGGAGGTGGGGCGGGCGTGGCGGGTGAGTTGCGACCGGACCCGGGTGAGTCATCCGCGGCTCTCGCCGGACGGCACGACGATCGCCTGGACCAGCTGGTTCGCGCTGACGCCGGAGGTGTTCACGGCGCCGGCGGCGGGCGGCGAGGCGGTGCGGCTGACCTACTGGGGCAGCCTGGACACCCGGGTGCGGGGCTGGCTGCCGAACGGCGAGGTGCTGGCGGTGACCTCGTACCACGAGCCGTTCGCGCACTACACCTGGGCGTGGGAGCTGCCCGTGGACGGCGCGCCGGGCCGCCGGATGCCGTGGGGGCCGGTCGCGGACGCCCAGATGGGCGAGGGCCACACCGTGCTGCTGACCGACGCGGCCCCGCACGAGCCGGCGTTCTGGAAGCGCTACCGCGGCGGCGCCACCGGCCGGCTCTGGCTCGACCACGACCTGCTGCTGCCCGGCCACCGCGGCCACCTGGCCTCCCCGATGCCCGTCGCCACCGAGCACGGCACCCGGATCGCCTTCCTCTCCGACCACGAGGGCGTCGGCAACCTCTACTCCGTCCGCCCCGACGGCGCCGACCTGCGCCGGCACACCGACCACGACGCCTTCTACGCCCGCGAGGCCGCCACCGACGGCACCCGGATCGTCTACCAGCACGCCGGCGACCTGTGGCTGCTGGACTCCCTGGACGCCCCCGCCCCGCGCCGCCTCGACGTCCCGCTCGGCGGCGCCCGCACCGGCCGCCGCCCGTACCAGGTGGGCGCCGCCAACAACGTCAAGGACCTGGCCTGCGACGCCACCGGCCGGGCCGGGGTGATCAACGTCCGCGGCAGCCTGTACTGGCTGACCCACCGGGACGGCCCGGCCCGAGTGCTCGCCGACACCCCGGGGGTGCGCTGCCGGCTCCCGGTCGTACTCGGCTACGGCGGCCAGGCCGCCTGGGTCACCGACGCCGAGGGCGAGGACGCGATCGAGCTCGCGCCGCTGCCGGGCAAGGACTCCGCGGGCGCCGAGGAGCCCGCCGAGCCCCGCCGGATCGCCGGCGGCCTGATCGGCCGCGTCCAGGAGCTGACCGCCGCCCCGGACGGCCGCCACCTCGCCGTCGCCTGCTCGGACGGCCGGCTGCTGCTGGTCGCCGTCGCCGACGGCGCGGTCACCGAGGTCGCCGCCTCCCGCTACGGCCCGGTCTCCAGCCCGTCGTTCTCCCCCGACTCGCAGTGGCTGACCTGGTCCCAGCCGGTGGCCGGCCGCTCCCTGCGCTCGATCCAACTCGCCCGGGTGGACCGCCCCGAGCGCACCGTCGACGTCACCGGCGGCCGCTTCGAGGACGAGCACCCGGTCTTCACCCGGGACGGCCGCTTCCTGGTGTTCCTCTCCTGGCGCGGCTTCGACCCGGTGCACGACGTGCACACCGGCGACCTCTCCTTCCCGCTCGGCTGCCGCCCGTACCTGGTGCCGCTCGCCGCCGACACCCCGTCACCGTTCGCCTCCCCCGCCGAGGGCCGCCCCCCGGTCGGCCTCGACCCGGAGGAGGCCACCGGCGACGGCACCGTGCACGTCGACGAGGAGGGGCTCAGCAAGCGGCTGGTGCCGTTCCCGGTGATCGCCTCCAAGTACTCGGCGACCGCGGCGGTCCGCGGCGGCGTGGTGTGGCTGCGCTGGCCGATCTCCGGCGCGCTCGGCCAGACCTTCGCCAACCCCGAGGACACCTCCGGACGCCCCGCCCTGGAGCACTTCGACCTGGCCCGCGGCCGCCGCACCACCCTGGTCGAACAGCTCGACGGGTTCGCGGTCTCCGCCGACGGCTCGGCGATCTCGGTCTTCTCGGCCGGCAGCCTCAAGCTCTACCCGCTGGCCGCCCCGTCCGCCCCGCTCCCGGTCGACCTGCGCCGGATCACCCACACCGTGCACCCCGCCGCGGAGTGGCGACAGTCCTACCACGAGGCCGCCCGGATCGTCCGCGACCAGTTCTGGGACGCCGACATGTGCGGCCTCGACTGGCCCGAACTCACCGACCAGTACGCCCCGTTGCTGGACCGCATCGCCTCCCCCGACGACTTCGCCGACCTGCTGCGCGAACTCCTCGGCGAACTCGGCACCTCGCACGCCTACGTCACCCCCGCCCGCCGCGGCGAGGGCCCCGCCATCGCCCAGCAGCCGCTCGGCCTGCTCGGCGCCAACGCGCACCGCGACCCGGACGGCCGCTGGCGGGTCGACCGCATCCTGCCCGGCGAGTCCTCCGACCCCAAGGCCCGCGCCCCGCTGGCCGGTTACGGCCTGCACGACGGCGACGAACTGCTCGCCGTCGACGGCCGCCCGCCCGACCCGGTCCGCGGCCCCTCCCCGCTGCTGGCCGGCACCGGCGGCACCACCGTCGAGCTGACCGTCCGCCACGAAGGCCGCACCCGGCGGATCGCGGTCACCCCGCTCACCGACGAACGGCCCATCCGCTACCAGGACTGGGTCGCCAAACGCCGCCACCTGGTACGGGAGTTCAGCAACGGTGTCTGCGGCTACCTGCACATCCCCGACCTCGGCGGCTCCGGCTGGGCCCAGTTCAACCGCGACCTGCGCTCCGAACTCGCGCGCCCCGCGCTGGTGCTGGACGTCCGCGGGAACGCCGGCGGGAACGTCTCCGAACTCGTCCTGGAGAAACTCCACCGCCGGGTCCTGGCCTGGGACTTCACCCGCGGCCGGCAGCCCGTCCGGTGGCCCCGCGACGCGCCCCGCGGTCCGGTGGTCGCCCTCGCCGACCACGCCACCAGCTCCGACGGCGACGTCATCATCACCGCCATCAAGGCCCTCGCCCTCGGCCCCGTCGTCGGCTCCCGCACCTGGGGCGGCGTGGTCGGCATGACCGGCCGCCACGCCCTCGGCGACGGCACCCAGATCTCCGTCCCCAAGAACGCCTCCTGGTTCACCGGCGGCATCGGCTTCTCCGTCGAGAACCACGGCGTCGCCCCCGACGTCGAGGTCATCCGCACCCCCCACGACTGGGCCCGCGGCGCCCACACCGACCTCGCCGCAGCGGTCACCCTCGCCCTCGACCTCCTCACCGCCAACCCCGCCGCCACCCCCCCACCCCCCTCCACCCCCCGCCCCGACCTCCGCCGCCCCCCACTCCCGCCCCGCGACGGCTGACGCGCAGAGCAGCAAGAACCGGGCGGCGGCCTGCGGCCGGCAGAGCGGAGAGGACGACCAGAGCTAGCCAACGGCCCGCGGCCTTCAGCCCGCGCAGCGACAAGTACCGGCCAATGACCTGCGGCCCGCGCAGCGACAAGTACCGGGCCACCGGCCTGCGGCCCGCGCAGCGACGAGAGCCGGGCGGCGGTCTGCGGCCTGCGGAGCGCGAGGCTGGTGCCCCGGGGCGGTGGGTGTGGTGTGCTGATCGCCGCGGGGCGAAACGCTTGGCGGGGCGAAATGCGGCGAACGCCGGTGCGAGGGGGTCGCAGCGGCGTTCGCCGGGGTGGGGGCGGGTCAGCCCCAGGGGTCTCCCTCGGCCGTCATGTCCTCGGCGGCCTGTTCGTCCTCGCGGGCCTGTTCCGCCGCGGAGCGGGCCTTCTCGGCACCGTCGCCGAACGCGTCGGCGGCTTCGTCGTGGGCGAGGGCCGCGCGCTCCGCGGACTCGGTGGCGGGCTGGGCCGCCTTGTGGCGGAACCTGTCGAAGATGCCCATGTCTCCTCCTCGGGTGGGCCTCCCCCCGGTGTCACTCACTGTTGTCACACTACGTCGCGGAACACGCCACCGGGACGGGCCGCCGTGGGCCCGTCCCGGTGTCACGGGGTTCGCGCGGGTTCAGGCGCCCTCGCCTTCCGGCGGTGCCTGCTCCGCGGACTCCTGGCCCTCGGGCATCATGCCCTCGGCCGTCTCGCGGGCTTTCCGTTCGGCCTCCTCGGCCTTCGAACTCCCGTCAGCGAGCGCCGACTTGGCCTGCTCGGCAAGCTGCTGCGCCTTGTCCTTGAACTGGTCAGACAGGCCCATCTCTCCTCCTGGGTTCTCCGGGCAACGGGCTCCACCCACCCTCGCACCGGCCTCCCGACCGCGCACCCGGGGCACCAGGAGTACCCCTGAGCACCCGCGAAAAGACCGCCGCCGAGCCCTCACCCGTCCGGCGGAAGCCCGCGCGCCGCCCGCACCGTACGCGAACTCCCCTGCGACGCACCGGAGAAGGACGTTGGTCCCGGGCACCTCGCGCCCAACGGCCGTCGCCGCCGAACGCCGTGCCGACCGAGGCTGGAGGCGTCAAGCCGGTCCCGGCAGCGCCGCCGGGGGCGCCCGCAAGCCGCATCCCCCAGCGAGGTGAGCGCGCATGTCCCGCCAGCCGTCCCCCGAGAGCGTCGAGACACCCGCCGAGACCGAGACCGAGACCGACACCGAGGCCGCCGCGGCGTTCGCCGCCGTCGACGCGCTGGTGCGCAACGGCCACAAGGCCCTGCAGGAGTACTCCGGGTTCACCCAGGAGAAGGTGGACCGGATCGTGAAGAAGGCGTCCCTGGCGGCGCTGGCCGCGCACACCCGGCTGGCGAAGCTGGCCGTCGAGGAGACCGGGCGGGGGGTGTTCGAGGACAAGGCGGTGAAGAACGTCTTCGCCTGCGAGCACGTCACGCACTCGATGGCCCGGATGCGGACGGTCGGGGTGATCAGCCGGGACGAGATCGACGGGATCACCGAGATCGCCGAGCCGGTCGGCGTGATCGCGGGCGTCACCCCGGTGACCAACCCGACCTCGACCACCCTGTTCAAGGCGCTGATCGCGCTGAAGACCCGCAACCCGATCGTCTTCGGCTTCCACCCGGCGGCGCAGCGCTGCTCCGCGGAGGCGGCCCGGATCGTCCGGGACGCGGCGATCGCGGCGGGCGCGCCCGCGCACTGCGTGCAGTGGATCGAGCAGCCGTCGATGGCGGCGACCGGTGCGCTGATGAAGCACGAGGGAGTGGCGACGATCCTGGCCACCGGCGGCAACGCGATGGTCCGGGCGGCGTACTCGTGCGGGAAGCCGGCGCTGGGCGTGGGGGCGGGCAACGTCCCGGCGTACGTGGAGAGGAGCGCGGACCTCAAGCAGGCGGTGAACGACATCGTGCTGTCGAAGTCCTTCGACAACGGGATGGTCTGCGCCTCCGAGCAGGCGGTGATCCTGGACGCCGAGGTGTACGGGCCGGCGCTGGCGGAGTTCCGGGCGCTGAAGGCGCACCTGGCGAGCCCGGAGGAGAAGGCGCTGCTGGAGCGGTACGTCTTCGGGGTCGGGGAGGACCGCAACTGCGCGGGGGCGAAGCTGAACGCGGTGGTGGTCGGGCAGTCGCCGACGGCGATCGCCGAGGCGGCGGGGTTCGAGGTGCCGGCCGACACCTCGATCATCCTGGTGGAGGTGGCCGAGGTCGGCGAGAGCGAGCCGCTGACCCGCGAGAAGCTCTGCCCGGTGCTGGCGGTGCTGCGCGCCGACTCCCGCGGGCAGGGCCTGAAGCTGGCGACCGAGATGGTGGAGTTCCACGGCCTGGGGCACTCGGCGGCGGTGCACACGGCGGACGCGGAGTTCGTGGAGGAGTTCGGCGCCGCGGTGAAGGCGTGCCGGATCATCTGGAACGCGCCGAGTTCGCAGGGCGGCATCGGGGACGTCTACAACGCCTTCATGCCCTCGCTGACGCTGGGCTGCGGCTCGTACGGCCACAACTCGGTGTCGGGCAACGTCTCGGCGCTGAACCTGATCAACGTCAAACGGATCGGGCGGCGCAACACCAACATGCAGTGGTTCAAGGTCCCGCCGAAGATCTTCTTCGAGCGGGGTTCCATCACCTACCTGGCGGACATGCGCGACACCCGCAGGGTCGTGGTGGTGACCGACCGGACGATGGTGGAGATCGGCCACCTGGAGCGGATCCGCGGCGTCCTGGGCCGGCGCGCCGAGCCGGTGGAGGTGCGGGTGGTGGACTTCGTCGAGCCGAACCCGAGCATCGGGACGGTGGAGAAGGGCGCGGAGCTGATGCGCGGCTTCCAACCGGACACCATCGTGGCGCTCGGCGGCGGTTCGCCGATGGACGCGGCCAAGGTGATGTGGCTGATGTACGAGCACCCGGAGGTCGAGTTCGCGGACCTGAAGGAGAAGTTCTTCGACATCCGCAAGCGCGCCTTCGCCTTCCCCGACCTGGGCGCCAAGGCGAAGCTGGTGTGCATCCCGACCACCTCGGGCACCGGCAGCGAGGTCACCCCGTTCGCGGTGATCACCGATCCGGAGAGCGGGCAGAAGTACCCGCTGGCGGACTACGCGCTGACCCCGACGGTGGCGATCGTCGACCCGGCGCTGACCACCGACCTGCCGACCGCGGTGACCGCGGACTCCGGCTTCGACGCGCTGACCCACTGCATCGAGACGTACGTGTCGGTGTACGCCAACGACTTCACCGACGGGCTCGCGCTGCAGGGCATCCGGCTGATCTTCGACCACCTGGAGTCGGCGGTCGTGAACGGCCCGCGGGACCCGGTGGCCAGGGAGAAGATGCACAACGCGGGGACCATCGCCGGCATGGCCTTCGGTTCGGCCTTCCTCGGCGTGGTGCACGCGATGGCGCACACCCTGGGCGCGACCTTCCACGTGGCGCACGGGCGCACCAACGCGCTGCTGCTGCCGCACGTGATCCGCTACAACGGGGCGGCCCCGACCAAGGTGACGAGCTGGCCGAAGTACCGCAGCTACGTGGCGCCGGAGCGCTACCGGCAGATCGCCCGGATGCTCGGCCTGCCCGCCGAGACGCCGGAGCAGGGCGTGGAGTCGCTGGCCGCGGCGGTGGAGGAACTGCGCGACCGGGTGGGCATCCCCCGCTCCTTCAAGGAGGCGGGGGTGGACGAGGCGGCGTTCCTGGCGGCGCTGCCGCAGCAGGCGATGAACGCCTACGAGGACCAGTGCGCCCCGGCCAACCCGCGGCTGCCGATGCTGCGGGACATGGAGCAGCTGATGACCCGGGCGTACTACGGCGACCGGCAGGTCTGAGGACGAGGCAGGAGCAGCGAAGCGATGAGCACGCAGCAAGCGGAGCGGACCGACAGCGGCGCCTGGGAGGGCTTCCGGGGCGGCCTGTGGCGGGACGCGATCGACGTCCGGGACTTCATCCAGCAGAACTACACCCCGTACGAGGGCGACGGCGGCTTCCTGGCCGGGCCGACCGGGCGGACCAGCGGGATCTGGCGGCGGATCACCGCGCTCTTCCCCGCGGAGCGGGCCAAGGGCGTGCTGGACGTCTCCTACGACACGCCGTCGACCATCACCGCGCACGCGCCCGGCTACATCGACCGGGCGAACGAGCTGATCGTCGGGCTGCAGACCGACGCGCCGCTGAAGCGGGCGATCATGCCGAACGGTGGCTGGCGGATGGTGGCGGGGGCGCTGCAGACCTACGGCTACCCGGTCGACCCGGAGCTGGAGAAGATCTTCACGGCGTACCGCAAGACCCACAACGCGGGCGTGTTCGACGCCTACACGCCGGAGATCCGGGCCGCCCGCAAGGCCGGCGTCGTCACCGGTCTGCCGGACGCCTACGGGCGCGGCCGGATCATCGGCGACTACCGGCGGGTGGCGCTGTACGGCGTGGACCGGCTGATCGAGGCGAAGCTGGCGGAGAAGGCCTCGCTGGACGCCGCGCCGGGCGACCCGCGCACCCTGGAGGAGGTGATCCGGGAGCGCGAGGAGCTCGCCGAGCAGATCCGCGCCCTCGGCGAGCTGAAGGAGATGGCGCTGGCCTACGGCCACGACGTCTCCGGCCCTGCGACCACCGCCCACCAGGCGGTCCAGTGGCTGTACTTCGCGTACCTGGCGGCGGTGAAGGAGCAGAACGGCGCGGCGATGTCGCTCGGCCGCACCTCCACCTTCCTCGACGTCTACCTGGAGCGGGACCTGGCGGCGGGCCGGCTGACGGAGAGCCAGGCCCAGGAGCTGGTCGACGACTTCATCGTCAAGCTGCGGATCGTCCGGTTCCTGCGCACCCCCGAGTACGACGAGCTGTTCTCCGGCGACCCGACCTGGGTGACCGAGTCGATCGGCGGCATCGGCGCGGACGGCCGCCCGCTGGTCACCCGCACCTCGTTCCGGTACCTGCAGACGCTGTACAACCTGGGCCCGGCACCTGAGCCGAACATGACGGTGCTGTGGTCGCCGGCGCTCCCGCAGGGCTTCAAGGAGTTCTGCGCGCAGGTCTCGATCGACACCTCCAGCGTCCAGTACGAGTCGGACGAGCTGATGCGCCCGCGCTTCGGCGACGACACGGCGATCGCGTGCTGCGTCTCGGCGATGGAGGTCGGGAAGCAGATGCAGTTCTTCGGCGCCCGGGTGAACCTCGCCAAGACGCTGCTCTACGCGATCAACGGCGGGCGGGACGAGAAGTCGGGCGCGCAGGTCGGTCCGGAGACCGGCCCGGTCACCGCCGAGGTCCTGGACTACGACGACGTGATGGCCCGCTTCGACCGGCAGTTGGAGTGGCTGGCCGAGACGTACGTGCACGCGCTGAACGTCATCCACTACATGCACGACAAGTACGCCTACGAGCGCCTGGAGATGGCCCTGCACGACCGCGTGGTGCGCCGCACCATGGCCTGCGGCATCGCCGGGCTGGCGGTCGCGGCGGACTCGCTGTCGGCGATCCGGTACGCCACGGTGCGGCCGGTGCGCGACGCGTCGGGCCTCGCGGTGGACTACGAGATCGAGGGCGAGTACCCGGCGTACGGCAACAACGACGACCGGGCGGACGGGCTCGCGGTATGGCTGGTCGAGGAGTTCATGGGCAAGGTGCGCAAGCACCCCACCTACCGGGGCGCCGAGCACACCCAGTCGGTGCTGACCATCACCTCCAACGTGGTGTACGGCCGGAAGACCGGCGCCACCCCGGACGGGCGCCGCGCCGGTGAGCCGTTCTCGCCGGGCGCCAACCCGATGAACGGGCGCGACGTCCACGGGTACGTGGCGTCCGCGCTGTCGGTGGCCAAGCTGCCGTACGACGCGGCACAGGACGGCATCTCGCTGACCAACACCGTCACGCCCGACGCGCTGGGCCGCACCCCCGAGGAGCGGGTGCGCAACCTGGCCGGCGTGCTGGACGGGTACACCGCGGTCGGCGGGTTCCACATGAACGTCAACGTGCTGAACCGGGAGACCCTGCTGGACGCCATGGAGCACCCGGAGAAGTACCCGCAGCTGACCATCCGGGTCAGCGGCTACGCGGTCAACTTCGTCCGGCTGACCCGTGAGCAGCAGTTGGACGTGCTGGGCCGGACCTTCCACGGATCGCCGTGATGGGCGTGCTGCTCCCCGCCGAGGTGCCGGTCGGCCCGCGGACCACCGGGTCGGTGCACTCCTGGGACCTCTCGACGGGGGTGGACGGCCCCGGCACCCGGTTCACGGTCTTCCTGGCCGGGTGCCCGCTGAACTGCCTGTACTGCCACAACCCGGACACCATGCGGATGGCGGGCGGGCGGCGCACCACCGCGGACGAGGTGGTCGCGGAGGCCGCCAAGTACACCGCCTTCATCGCGGCGGCCGGCGGCGGGGCGACCGTCAGCGGCGGGGAGCCGCTGCTGCAGCCGGACTTCAGCGGGGAGCTGTTCCACCGCTTCAAGCACGAACTCGGGCTGCACACCGCGCTGGACACCTCGGGCTTCCTCGGCGCCCGGGCCGGTGACCGGCTGCTGGCCGATGTCGACCTGGTGCTGCTGGACGTGAAGTCCTGGGACGAGGCGCTCTACCGCAAGGTCACCGGGCAGGAGTTGGCCCCCACCCTGGAGTTCGGGCGGCGGCTGGCCGACCTCGGCAAGGAGGTGTGGGTGCGCTTCGTGCTGGTGCCGGGCCTGACCGATCCGGCGGAGAACGTCGCCGGGGTGGCCGGGTACGCGGCCTCGCTGGGCAACGTCTCGCGGGTCGACGTGCTGCCGTTCCACAAGCTCGGCCGGTCCAAGTGGGCGGCGCTGGGGCGGGAGTTCACGCTGGCCGACACGCCGGTCCCGACCGCCGGGCAGGTGCGGGCCGTGCGCGAGGTGTTCGCCGCGCACGGCCTGCACGCCGTCTGACGGCGGATCAGCCGGAGGCGGAGGGCGCGCCGGTCTCCAGGTGGCCGGTGAACCGCTGCGACCAGCTGGTGTCGCCGCTGACCGTCACGGTGAAGTCGTACCAGCCGTTGTTGTACGCGACCGCGTTGAAGTAGTCGCTGACGCTCGCGCCGGCGGCCACCTGGTAGCTCCAGGGGCCGTCGGTGCGGTAGTTGTTCGAGGTGATGGTGAAGGTGACCGCGGACGTGCCGCTGTTGGTCAGCTTGAACCAGACCGCGAGCTTGCCGGTGTCCGGGGCGGCCGCGTAGCTGACCGCCGCCGCGGCGGTCTTGCCGGACTTCGTGGCGTCGCCGGTGAAGCGGCGCAGGAAGCGGTTCGGGCCGACCACCGTCAGGTCGTACTTGCCGGCGCCGTAGTTGGTGCCGCAGTTGAAGAAGTCGCTGGTGGAGCCGCCCGGGTCGACGGTGTACTGCCACGGGCCGCCGGTGCGGTAGGCGTTGGCGTAGGCGGCGAAGTGGCTGGCGGCGGTGCCGCCGTTGGCCATCGCGATCCACACCTTCATCACGCCGCCGGAGCCGAACTCCAGGTGGTCCAGGTCGGCGGTGGGCTGGTACGGCAGGGCGCGGGCCGGGCGGGTGCCCGCCTCCTGCACCGGCAGCTTGTTGTCGACCGGCGCCGGGTTGGGCAGCGGGCCGCAGGCGGACAGGCCGATGGTCTGCGAGGTGTCCGGCAGCCCGGGCAGCCCGTACACCGGGTTGGCGAAGTCGAACAGGCCGGTCAGGTCGCCGCACACCTTGCGGCGCCAGGCCGAGATGTTCGGGCAGGTGGCGGGCTTGCCGATGGCGGCGGTCCACTTCTCCAGGAAGCGCAGCACCGAGGTGTGGTCGAAGGTCTCCGAGCTCACCCAACCGCCGCGGGTCCAGGGCGAGATGGCCAGCATCGGGACCCGGAAGCCGAGGCCGATGTTGACGCCGTTGTAGAACTCGCCCGCGGTGCCGGCCGGCGCGGCCGGCGGCGGGACGTGGTCGAAGAAGCCGTCGTTCTCGTCGTAGTTGAGGAACAGCACCGAGGAGTTGAAGACGTTCGGGTCGGCGTTCAGCGCGTCGATCACGTTGTGGACGAAGTGCGCGCCGTCCGCCGGGGTGGCGTACGGGTGCTCGGAGGACGCCTGGTCGGGGACGATCCAGGAGACCTGGGGCAGGGTGCCGGCCAGCACGTCCGCCTTGATCGCGGCGACGATGTCGTCCGGGGTCCGCCCGGTGACCTTGGGCACCGAGCCCATGCCCTTGACCGCGAGGGGGCTGCCCGCCGGCGCCGAGGTGAAGGCGGTGAAGTAGGCGAGCGCGTTGTCGCCGTAGTTGTCGGCGGCGTTCTGGTAGACCTTCCAGCTCACCCCGGCGCCCTCCAGCGCCTCCGCGTAGGTCTGCCACCGCAGGCCCGACTCGTCGCCGCCGTCGTACGCCGGGCCGCCCGCCGCACCGGCCGGGTCGATCTGGCCGGACCAGTGGTAGGTGCGGTTCGGGCCGGTCGCGGAGATCACCGAGCAGTGGTACGCGTCGCAGATGGTCCAGTTCTCGGCCAGCGCGTAGTGGAACGGGATGTCGGCGCGGGTCAGGTAGCCGAGCGTGCGGACGTTGCCCTTGGCGGCCACCCAGGCGTCCATCTTGCCGCTGTTCCACGCCTTGTGCTGGTCGCTCCAGCCGTGGGCGAGGTCGCCGTTGCACTGCGCCAGGCGCTCCGGGTCCGCCCCGCCGGCCGGCTTGGTCGCGCTGAACTGCCACGGGTACTGCCGCCCGGTGCCGTTCGGCTGGTTGAATACGCTGTAGCCGCCGGCGATCTGGATCGCGCTGCGGTCCCCGAAGCCCCGCACGCCCTTCAGCAGGCCGAAGTAGTGGTCGAAGCTGCGGTTCTCCTGCATCAGGATCACGATGTGCTTCGCATCGGTGATCGTGCCGGTGGTCCCCGCCACCGCCGCCTGCGCGGACTCCGTCCCCGTCGCGATACCGGTCCCCACGACGGCCGCCCCGGCCGCCGCGCTCGCCGACAGCGCCATGAACTTCCTACGACTCAGCTCCGCCACTGACCCGACCATCCTTCGGCTGCTGCGTGATGTTGTCCAGACACCTTTTGGTGCGCCGAGCATCCTCACGCAGCTCGCGGCCGCTGGCCATGCCTTTCCATCAAGGGTTGTTGGACTGTTCACCGACCCCGGGACGGGCAGACGAGGAGTGAACGACGGACTGCGGGGCTGTGGGGAGAACGGGGAACCCGCTCCGCGGAGGGGGCGGGCCGCCGGCCGGACCGGACGAGAACCCCGCACCCGACCGAAGGCCGTCGCGGAGTGAACGGCCGGGTCGGGGGGTGCTCACGCGTCCTTCACGGTGATCCCCAGGGCGTGGGCGAACTGCGGTGCGAGGTCGAGGAGTTGGTGGGTGGAGATGGTGGCGCCGCGCAGGCCCTGGTGGGCGTCGGGCAGGTGCAGGCGGGTGGCGCCGCGCAGGTCGGTGGACTTGAGGGTGGCGCCGGCCAGGCGGACCTCGTCGAGGGTGGAGCCGGGGAAGGAGACGGCGGTGAGCTTGGCCTCGCCGAAGTCGACGTCGCGCAGCAGGCAGTCCTCGAAGACCACGTCGCGCAGCACCGCGCCGCGGAAGTTGACGGCCTCGAGCTTGCACTGCCGGAAGACGGTGCGGCGGATCGCGGAGCCGTAGGCGGCGATGCCGGCCAGCACGCTGGAGTCGACTTCGGCGTCCTGCCACTCGGTCTCGGCGAGGTCGGCGCCGACCAGCCGGCTGCCCTGGATCCAGACCTCGTTGAAGCCGGCCAGCCGGAGCTTGGCGCCTTCGATCCGGACGCCGGTGAACGCGCACTCCAGGAACCGGGCGCCGTGCAGCCCGCCGGTGAGCTCGAGGTCGTCGAAGTGCACGGTGTCGTAGCGCCCGTCGGCCCGCAGCGGACCGGTGTGCCGCTCCAACAGATGGGCGTACGGCAGGTCTTCGAACTGCACGGGGGTCAACTCCTCTTGGCCTCGAGCACCGTACCGGTCGCCACGGCGAGTGCGACCAGCAGGCCGGCGGCCGGCACGCCGCCCTCGCCGATGACGGTAACCGCCAGCACCGACACCGCGGCGACCGGCAGGATCCACTGGGCGACGCCGTGCTTGACGTGGCGGGAGTGCAGGGCCCAGACGGTGATCAGGAAGAGCGCGGTGGGGACGGTCACCGCGGCGGTGGCGGCGCGCGCCGAGACGTGGGCCGAGCCGATCGCGTGGTCGACCGCCACCTCGAGCCCGGCGCCGACCGCGGCGGCCGCCGCGAAGACCAGGAAGTGGCCGTAACCCCACGGCAGGGCCTGGCGGTTGGTGCGCAGGTGGTCGTGGATCTCGTCGGCGAAGTAGATCCACCAGGCGCCGAAGCAGATCAGCAGCCCGCCGAGGGCGATCGGCAGCAGCTCGGCGACCGCCTGGTGCTCGTCGAGCGCGGTCTGGGTGGCGACGGTGGCGGCGGCGACCGTCTCGCCGAGCACGATGATGGTGAACAGGCCGTAGCGCTCGGCGATGTGGTGCGGGTGCCAGGGGGTGGGGGCGTCCTTCTCGGCGTAGAGCGGGACGGCGAGTTCGGCCAGCCCGCCGAGGGCGAAGAGCGGGACGCGGGCGTCGTGCGGGACGAACAGCAGGACGATCCAGAAGAGTTGGACGAGGGTGATGCCGGCCGCGTACCGCAGGGCGGAGGTCCGCGCCGGGCCCTCCTCGCCGCGGGCGGCGCGCAGCCACTGGGTGACCATGGCGAGCCGCATCAGGACGTAGCCGGCCACGCCGAGGCGCAGGTCCTGGTCCTCGAAGATCCGCGGCACCCCGGCGGCGAGCACCAGCACGCCGGTGATCTGCACCAGCGTGGTGAGCCGGTAGGGCACGTCGTCGACGTCGTAGGCGGAGGCGAACCAGGTGAAGTTCATCCACGCCCACCAGATCGCGAAGAACGCCATCAGGTAGCCGGTGAGCGCCAGTCCGAGGTGGCCCTCGGCCAGCGCGTGCGCCAACTCCCGTCCGGCCTGGGCGATCGCGACCACGAAGCAGAGGTCGAAGAAGAGCTCCAGCGGGGTGGCGACCCGGTGCGCCTCGCGCTGGTCGCGGGCCAGCATCCGGCGGACCGGGCGGCGGCGTTCGGGGACGGCTGTCATCGGCGGGTGCCTCCGTTGCGGGCCGGGCGGCGGCCGGGTGCGGCCGGGGAGTCGGACATCGCGATCCTGGCATCCGGGGCGTGCGGGCGCACGCACCGTCCGCGGCACGCCGATTGACCCGGTTCCACCCGTTTTGACTAACCGTCAGGCAGAGTTGACGCCGTAGTGCGCGAACCGGGTGACAGCACGGCCGATCCCGGGCGTGTGCTGTGCACGTTGTCCCGTCCGCCCCGATTGGCCCGATAGATTCCTCCCAGATGGAAGGACGACACGGGCGCTCTGCGGGCAACGCGGAAGGTCAAGGACGAGGGGTGCGGACACGGGGGCGGGCTCACCGCTGCTCCCCGTGTCCGCCTGCCCGAACTCCTCGTGATCACCGCGCTGTCCGCCGGTGCCGCCTGCCGTCCTGCCGGGTCGGGCCCGCCCCACCCCGCTCCGCGCCCGCCGCCGGGCGCACCGCTCCCGACCGCCCCTCCCCCGTCCACGAGCAGAGCTTCGACCTGCGCCCCGCCGCCCGACCACACCGGGTGAGCGGGGCGCCACGATTCGGTGGATCGGCGGCGGGCGTGTAATGTTCTCCGGGTCAGCAGGCGCCGCTAGCTCAGTTGGTTAGAGCAGCTGACTCTTAATCAGCGGGTCCGGGGTTCGAGTCCCTGGCGGCGCACAGCGAGGCAATCGCCTGACCTGGGCGTTCTTCCTTCGGGAAGGACGCCCATTGGCGTTTCTGGGCCTCGGTGCTAGCGAGGGGCTAACGACACCGTCGGCCGTTCGCACGGGCCGAGGTTGAGGCACCAGCGCCACCGACGCCTCGGCGTTCTCGTGCGCGACCTCCGGCAACACCGAGGTGTACGTGTCCGCCGTGATCTGAATGGTGGAGTGTCTGAGCATGGCCGAAATCACCTTCATACTTCCTCCAGCGGCCAAGGCCAGCGTGGCCGCGTTGTGCCGCAGGTCGTGCAGACGGATCGGCGGCAGGTAGCCCGGGTGCGGGTAGGGCCGCAGCGGCTCGTCTGGGGTCAGTAGGTACCAGGTGTGCGGGTCCACGATGCCGTTGGCCGTGAGGCCGTGCTCGCGCTGGAACAAGAACACGGCCCGGCGCAGGTCGTCATCGAAGACGGCGGACTCAGCCAGCCCGAGCGCCCTCTGCATGTCGGCCACCGCCGGACCGACGTCACCAACCCGCAGCGTGTTGGCCCGCTTGATCATCCGGGCGAAGTGCCGGCTGACGTAGTCAGGGTGAAGCGGCTTGCCGTCGGCGGTGGTGAAGACGTGGTGGGTGTCGGGCCAGGCTGTGCCCGCCGCCAGCCGTTCAGCGGCTTGCCGCACCCGGTGCCGACGCAACACCTCAACCGTGACCGAGTCGAGCGCCACGACGCCCGCACTGTCATCCTTGGGCCGGGTGGTGGCCGTCTCCCAGCCGATCTGGATGATCTGCCACTCGATGGCCAGGGCAGCCGCCTCCAGGTCTACGTCTAGCCACGGCAACCCAACGCCTTCACCTCGGCGCAGACCACGGAAGACGAGCAGGTGGTAGTAGGCGTACAGCCGGTCGTCGGCCGCCACGTCGAGGAAGCTGCCGATCTGCGGCGGCAGCCACACCGCCACCTTGGGCCGCTTGCCGGTGGCCATCCACTCGATGATCCGCTGGGGCGTCCACAGCACCGGCTTGGGCCGAGGGGCCGCCTCGATCTCCACATACAGCGCCGGGTTGTCCACGATGCGGTGCTGGCGCTTGGCGTCGTTCAGCGCGCCTCGCAAAGTGGCGTGGATGCGCGCCAGGGTGGCCGGGCCCACCGGCCGGGCAGTGTTCGCCGTGGTGGCTAGGACGGCGTCGTAGGCGGTCCGGATGTGGCTCGGCCGCAGCTTCTCCAGGTCCAGGTCGCCCAGGTAGGGCTTGAGCCGCTGCTCGATGTGGCCCCGGTAGCTGCGGCGGGTATTGGCGGCCAGCTTGCGCTTGGACTTCAACCACTCGTCCAGCCACTCCCCCACGGTCTGCCGCACCGCCAGCGACAGGCCGGCCCCCAGCCGCCGCTTGGTCTCGCTGTAGTCGGGCAGCTGGCCAAAGCTGCGGTAGTGCTCGCGGATCGTGGCCAAGGTGTCGAGCCGACCGGCGTCGTCGTCTGCCTCGGAGAGGGCCAGCAGCCGGATCGCATGGTGGAGTTCGTCGGTGGCCTCGCGCTGGGTGGCGAAGCCGCCCCTGGTGAGCTGCTGCCGGCCGTGCTCACGGCGGCCTGAGTCCGTCAGCGGCACGTCCACCACGAACGACCAGGTGCCGTGCTTCTTGGTGCACGCCAGCTTCCGACCCGCCGCGTTGTACCGCGGCGGACACTTGCAGCGCTTATACGTTGTGCCCTTCATGGCGTGCTCTACTTTCGGGCTCCTCCGAGCCCTGGCTCGCCCCCGCCTTGAGATCTTCTTCCAGCTCAGTCAGCAGCTCGCGGGTGATGTGGCCCCGCAGGGCTTGGAGTTGACGCGGCGTGGCCTCAGCCGCCCGGCTGGACAAGCGCCAATCGCGCTCCTCGGACCACGTCCGCTTCCACCGCGCCAGCGCCACCAAGTTGACCCACTCCGGCGTCGTGCCGACCTTACGGGCAACGTGGCGCTCGGCATCGCTGACCGCAGCAACGGCTCGCTCGACCAGCACCGGGTCGTTCAAACCCGACCGGCGGGCCTCGGTCAGCAGCCCAGACATCTGCTCTGGCTCGACGCTGGAGAGGCTGGCTGGCCCGGGCCCGAGGCTGTGCAGAGTGGCCTGGTCGCCCGACAGCAGCGCCCGCAGGACGGCCGCCGTGAGGTGGGCACCCGGAGCCAACTCAACGAGCTGGTCGTCCGGCCCGGTGATGAAGTCGGCCGGAGCCGCGTTCAAGGCCAAGGCGAGCAGCAGCAGCTCCTCGACCGAGAACCGCCTCGCCCCGACTTCGGCCTGGCCCACAGTGCCCCGAATCCACGACGTGAGCCCCTGCTGCCGAATGCGGGCCGCTGCTTCCTCCTGGCGCAGGCCACGAGCCTGCCGCAGGGCCTTCAGACCGGCCGCCAGCACCTCGCGCAGGGG
>NZ_JBFAQR010000070.1:29338-36087 GCF_040678815.1 Kitasatospora sp. NPDC049285
GCCCCTGCTGCCGAATGCGGGCCGCTGCTTCCTCCTGGCGCAGGCCACGAGCCTGCCGCAGGGCCTTCAGACCGGCCGCCAGCACCTCGCGCAGGGGTGCTGCCGTGGGCTCCATGGATCACCTCTTCGACCAGCTGGAGCCATCCACGGTACACCTTCATTGGCTCGCATGCCAGAGCGTTTCATTTGTCATAAGTCGGGCATCATGCGCTCTGAAAGCAGAGCACCACCGATGAGGTGAGCCCCATGGGCGGCATGACCCGAGAAGAGCTGCTGCGGCTACCGGTCATCACCGACCTGGTCACGGCCGGCAAGGCGCTGGGCATTGGGCGGACGCGGGCGTTCGAGTTGGCCCGGCGGGGCGAGTTCCCCGTGCCGGTGCTGCGGGTCGGGGCGACATGGCGGGTGCCGACTGCGCCGCTGCTGGCGCTGCTGGGCGTCGGGTAGCACGGCAATTGCGCGTGCCAAGACGGGCACTTGCGCCGACAATTGAAGCATGATCGAAAATAGTGACCTAAGCCGCTTTAAGGATGCTCTTCATGCGTGGGCTAAAGCAGCCATCACACATCTGGGCACTCGATCGAATGCCGTGGATCTACATATGCGCCACCTATGGTCCCGCGACGCCACGTCATCTAATGTCTACCGCCACATGCAGACCGAAGAGAAGCGGTGGACCAGAGAAGCCATACAAGAGCTAACCGCCCTGTCGCAATTTCAAGATCTGGCACATGCATCTCAGGAAAATCCGGTGGTGTCAGACCATGTCGAGCGCCTGGTAGGCACACCACTTGGCGCCAGCCACTGCACTCTACTCACTCTCGCGCTCAGTACTCTTCCCACGCCTGGCGAAATCGAGAGCGGCTCGTTCGATGACTTCGAAGCTCGATGGCAGCGACTTGCCGATTTTCTCACGACGCAACAGCTGAAGTATAAGACTCTGCACCTACTGCATGGGCTCACCATTTCCGGCCAGGAGGAAATAGAGCTAGAGCCAGGTTTGACGATTGATCGCCTTACGAACCGAGACATCGAACAAGCAATGGGGCTCGGACTGATCAAGCCAGCCCTGCCGTCTAGCTACCCTTTGAGCATCCTGAGCGAGTCTCAGCTCTACGCCATCAAGAGTTCTATCCAGCTGCCCAAGGTGACGTCCCCACCCGACGGATCAGCAGACGGCGACCCGAAGGCGGTCGAAGCGGCTTTTCGGCAACTGGCGCAGGGCAATGAGGCGGCCGAGAGAGTCTTTCATTGTATGAGCCTCTTGACTGGCGATCGGATTGGTCTCGCCGGCACGATGACAACTGCCGATAGCTGGCTCCCCTTGGGCTCGGGAGTTCACTTCACCTCCAGTCCTACACCCTCTTCGATACCGCCAAAATGGCCAGTGGACTGCTCTGAGGCCGAGAGGCTAAAGGATATCTGGTCCCGCCTGAAGCGCCCAGAGAACAAAGCCATCCTCCTGCCTATCCGACGGCTTAGCTTTGCCTCACAGCGCAAGCTCGATCAAGACCGAATGCTTGACTTGTTCATTGCAGCCGAATCCTTCTACTTGACCGAGATAGGCAGCAAGGACAAGGGGGAGCTGAAATACCGCCTAGCCATCCGAGCCGCGGCCTGGTTCGACAAGGAGATTACAGAGTGGACCAAGCGGGACGTCTTCAAACACATGAAGACGGGATATGACCTTCGCAGCACTATCGCACATGGTGGCGAGTGCAGACCCAAGGACATCAAGATCGGAGAGGAACAGACATCCCTAAGTGAGTTTGCAAGCACCACGGAACAGATACTAAGAGCAGCGCTCATCAAAGCCATCAATCGATCCGATGGCCCGATACACTGGGATGACCTAGTGATTCCGGAGTAACATGAGGAAATCCGCGATCGATTTGAACCTTCCGCACCATAGCCCTTTCGGCTGTGGTCTGCTGGTACGTGCTGAATGGCGAATCAGCAGGTCATTCAGCCGCAGTGAGCAGCACGTCGTCGAGGTACTGCTGCACGGCCTCGAACAGTCCGTACGGCACGTACTCGGCGATCTGGTCGTGCTCCACCCAGGCCAGCTCGGCCAGTTCCTCGGTGTCGACCACCGTGGCCGTACCGCTCACCACCTCGCAGGCGGTGTATGACATCTGCCGACCGGTCTTCGGGTGTACGCGCTCGCCGAGCAGCCGGGTGGCCTTCACCGTCAGGCCGACCTCTTCCTCGGTCTCGCGCACGGCAGCTGCTTCCGGCGATTCGCTGGCCTCAACCTCACCGGCCGGGAACTGCCACGACAGCTCGCCCTCCTTCACTCGGCGCTGAACCATCAGGACGCGGCCGTCCTGGACGATGATGGCGGCGGCGATGCCCGGCTTGGTGCTGGTCTGCTCAGTCATGCTGCGGCTCCTCCAGGGTGGCCAGGATGGGCGGGAAGATCGTATCGACGGGGATGAACCGGGTCACGGCGTTTCTGGGAACCCACATCACGTCGGCGTTCTCGACCATGTCCTGGTTCTGGGCCACGCCTGCCAGGTACTCGGCCAGGTAGTACTGGCACCAGACTCCGGTGGTCGGGTGGAGCCGGCCACCGAGGTCTTCTCGCACCGCGCAGTGGACACCCGTCTCGGCGAGCGTTTCGCGGACTGCGGCCGACGCTGGGCTCCCACCCGGCTTGATCACACCGGCCGGAAACTGCCAGCGGATGCCGGCCGACTCATCGTCCCGGCGGCAGACGAGCAGCACCTCCGACTCGCGGACCACCACAGCGACGGCGACCCGCAGCGCCTGGGCGGTGGCCGCCTGACTGGCGTCGGCGGTGAGCAGTGCGAAGCGCTTCTGCACGGTGGGTGGCGCGGTCTCCAGCGCCTGGTCGAGCAGCTGCCGCATCTCGGTGCGCGGGACCAGCTCTGGGCTCTTGTGCCAGCTGGCCACCGTTCGCAGCCCGATACCCAGGCGGGCGGCGAAGGCCTCGTTGGTGTCACGCAGTGCCTCTTGGAGCTTGCAGGCGGATTCGCCGGTCCAGGTGTCGACGACGTCCACGCTGCCCTCGCTCTGTTGTGTGCCGTGGTGCAGTCAAGCTGCACCCTGACTGCACTGGTACTGCATGGTGACGTGGCCTGGCTCCGGCCAGACTCTGACCCATGCCAATCAAGACTCACGGCGGAAGCGCCAGTTGTAGGTGCTTCGCTCACCGAGCACGGGCGGGGCCGCAGCGATTCTAGGTGAGCACGAACCGCAAATCCGCCGCTTGCACAACCTCGTGACCGACCACGCAGCTCAAGCGACCGAACCGCTTCACCCACGCCGGTAACCTCAGTGCTGACGGGCTGATCGTTCGTCATATCGCCATGCCAGCAAGCACGAAAGGGAACCCATGGCCGACCAGGTCCAGACGGTCGAGCGCACGCTCGTCCTGCTCAAGCCCGATGCGCTGGTGCGCGGCTTCGCCGGCAAGATCATCGCTCGGTTCGAGGACGCGGCACTCAAGATCGTCGGCACCAAGATGAAGTGGCTGGACGACGAGTTCACCCGCAAGCACTACTTCGACCTGGAGGAGCGGCTCGGCGCCGACGTCTACAACCTGACCGCCACCTTCATGCAGCAGGGGCCGGTCATGGCGCTGGTGCTGGAGGGCTACGACGCCATCGCCACGGTGCGCAAGATCGTCGGTAGCACCTACCCGAACCAGGCGCCGGCTGGCACCATCCGCGGCGACTACTCGCACATGAGCTCTGGCGCCAGCCTGACCGTCGGCAAGGCCGTGGCCAACCTGGTCCACGCCTCCGGCAACAAGGAGGAGGCCGAGCAGGAAGTCGAGCTCTGGTTCGCCAAGGACGAGCTGTTCGAGTACAAGACCTTGGCCGAGTCCTACATCTACTGAGGCCTTGGGCGTCACTCCGGTGGCGCTGCCCGAGTTCAACAGCACGTAAGCGACTGTCACGACGAGAGGGCACCAGATGACCAACCAGACCCGCCTGGCTTCGCCGGCTGAGCTGGAGGCGGCGTTCCAGCAGGAACTGGCGACCGACCGCTGGGCGGCGGCCGAGACGGCATTCGCCTTGGCCCTGCTGCTGCGCGACGCTGGCGAGTGGGACACCTCGCGCCCCTGGGTGAAGCAGTGTCTCGACCTGCTGGAGGGCTTCCCCGCCGACAGCCTGGAGCAGGTAGCCACCAAGCGCACCAGCATCGGCGGCGTGCCGCTGCCGAACTACCTGCACGAGGGTGTCGTTCGCGAGCGGTTCGGCGAGCTGGCCTGACGTAGCTGCTGGTGGTGCGGTCAGGGAAGCAGTGACCGGCCGCACCACCAGTGCACCACACCAACTGAATTCAGTGACTGCTTGGGCAGGGGGTACCTGGCGCCAGCTCGGCCCCATCCGGCATGCCCAAAACTGGAAGGAAGACCGTTGGCCATCGAGATCGAGATGCGCGCCCGGTTCGACAAGACCACCCACGACGCGCTGGTGGAGCGGCTGGCCAGCGAGGGCGAGGACCTGGGCCAGGACAACAAGCTGATCCACTTCTTCGTGCTGCCGAACCAGCTACTGAAGATCACCGACAACCAGTCGGCTGGCACCGCCAAGATCACGCTCAAGGACAGCAAGATCGGCCAGGGCGCTGCCTTCGGCGAGACCGAGTTCCCGATCGCTCAGGAGGACGTGGCCAAGGCCGTCCAGCTCTTCGGCGCGCTCGGCTTCGAGGACACCCGACACGAGGCGTTCAACTTCCGTCGCAACTTCCAATTTCGGGGCGTCGAGATCGCAGTGAAGTGGAGCGACGCCTGGGGCTACCACGCCGAATTCGAGCGTCTGCTGCCCGACGACGCGTCGGACGCGGCCCGTGACGAGGCTGCCGCCGAGATCATCGATGTGGCCGCTGAGTTGGGCATCCGGCTGATGAGCGAGCAGGAGCTGGCCGAGTTCACCGCCTCCTTCGAGGCCGCCGAGCAGGCCCGCAAGGCCGCCGCTCAAGTTTCGGCGCCGGTCGAACTCCGGTAGGTCTGCCCGTCTCAACCACCAAGGGGGTGGGCTGCACCATGAGCACGACACACACGGCCAGCCTGGTCGAGTTGGCTGCCCGCAAGCAGTTACCGCACCACCAGTTCACCGACGCCGCCACGGTTGAATGGATCAAGGCCAACCGGCCCGACTTCCTGCCGGCCTGGCCGCCGCCGCTGCGCCTCACCACCAAGGCCTTGGTCGAGCAGGCCTCGATCCCCGCCGAGTGGTGGGCCGAGCCGCAGCTGGCCGACTCCATTCACGGCCGCCGTCACGGCCTGCGCGTCGCCACCCTCACAGCGCTGCTGGCCGACTGGTACACCCTGGACGAACCGGACACGGCCAGCGCGGTCATCGCGGCGGCCGTGCACGACTGCCAGCGTCACCACGACAAGGACGACCCGGGACACGGCGCTCGGGCAGCGGTCGCGCTGGCGGCCAACGCCGACGTGGTCTGGTCTCACTTCGGGGCAACGCCCAACCCGCGGGACGTGATCCGCGCGGCTACGGCGGTCCGACTGCACGAGGTGCCCTACGAGGAGTTCACCGCCGATGACCGAGCTGACTACGCCCGGGCCGAGCGGATCTGCGACCTGGTGAAGGTGGCTGACGCCTTGGACCGGTTCCGCCTGCCGAAGTTGTCGTGGTGGCCGGACAGCCGGTTCGTCCGTGAGCCGACCTTCGAGCAGCTGAAGCCGCTGGCCTTCGACCTGGTGGTCATCTCCGAAGCGGCGTTCCTGGCTGGCGCCTCGAATGTCGAGGCAGTCCGGTTCGCCTGCGCCGATAAGGGGCTGCTGTAGGCCATGGACTTCCTCAACTCCTACGAGCTCTGGGCCGACGCGCACGCCTTCTTCGGGGCCAGCCTCGTCCCAACCCTGCCCAACACCGACGATCCGCTCGGCGTGCAGAAGGCCGCCTGGACCGATCGGTTGGCCCTCGGCACTCCCAACGGCCACCTGTTGCGCCGCAACGCGCTGTTCGACGCCCTGGCCAGCGGTGGCAAGCTGCACCTGCTGCACGTCACCCACGCCCTGGAGAAGATCAGCCAGGACGGCGTGCTGTACCCGTCCGGCGGCTGCTTGGTGGGCAGCATCTACTGTGCACCTCTCACCGCGACGAACTGCGGCTTCCGGCCGCACAATCTCGGCTCGTACGTGCTCACCCGTGAGGCGCCGGCCTTCCTGGCGAAGATCGGGCAACCAGACCATGCGCCCACCCCACTGATCTTCGAGCTGAACCTGCCGCCGCAGGCGTACTCGGGGCTGGCCGGGGTGGACTACCTCCGGCTCGGCTCGATTCACCTGGCCATCTACACCCACCTCGAATACCTGCTGAGCAAGGCCGAACGCCACCAGCTGCGCGAGACGGTGGTCAGCCGGGTGAAGAACTCCACCGCCTTCCTAGCGCTGGCCGCCGCCATCGCCTACCAGGGGGCGACCGTGGAGCCGGCAGACTTCTTACGCCAGCTCGATGCCACCATCCCGCGGCTGCCGATCCTCGGCTACCTGTTCTTCGAGGCGCTGTCCGAGTACGTGATGCTGCACTCCACCAGCTCGCGCACGCGGCGGCTGGCCGAGCTGGGCGAGTTCAACAACTGGCTCTACAAGGAGATGCTGTTCGCGGTGCCGGGGATGATCGGCCGGTTCGACTTGGCCAAGTTCCACGTGCCCGACCTTGCCGACATGCTGCAGAACGTCGACCGTACGCTCGACCCGAACGCGGCGGCGGCCTACCTCACCGACCGCATCAGCCATCTGGTAGCCGCCCGCC
>NZ_JBFAQR010000071.1:0-35211 GCF_040678815.1 Kitasatospora sp. NPDC049285
TTAGTTTAATGTTTTAAACACTGTGTTTTTTTCCCCGCGGGGTTGGGGGGGGCGGGGGGGGGGGGGGGCCCCGGCCGCCCCCCCCCCCCCCCCCGACCCTTGCCGCCGCCGGAAGGCCTGCCTTGACCGACCCGTACACCGCGCCCGGACTCACCCCCGGTCACCTCGGCGCCCCGCCGGTCGAGCCCGAGGGCGCCCCGCCCGGTCTGCCGTACGGCGTCGAGCCGCCCGACCCGCAGCGGGTGCGCACCTCCGTGGCGTGCTGCCTGAGCGTGCTGGGCCTGTTCGGGGTGGCGCTGGTCGCCGCGGTGGCGGTGCTGCTGCTCTGGCCGGAGGGGAGCCCGCCCGCCCCCGACTTCACCGGCGGCGGCACCGGGCAGGTGGAGGTGTCGGTCGCGCAGGGCGCGTCGATCACCCAGATCGGCAGGACCCTGGAGGGCAAGCACGTGGTGGCCAGCAGCCGGGCGTTCGCCGAGGCCGCGGCCAACAGCCCGGCCGGGAACCGGATCCAGCCCGGCACCTACACGCTCAAGGAGAAGATGTCCGCGGTCGCCGCGCTGAACGTGCTGCTCGACCCGGCCAACGCCAACGCCCTGACCATTCCCGAGGGTTGGCGCTCCGCTCAGGTGTTCACCGCGATCGACGGCCGGCTCGGGCTGCCGGCCGGCACCGCCAAGGCCACCGCCGAACAGCACCTCGCCGACCTCGGCCTGCCCGCCGACGCGGCCGGCCACCTGGAGGGCTTCCTCTACCCGGCGAGCTACCCCGTCACCGGCGACACCACCGCCCTGACGCTCCTTCAGCAGATGGTCAAGGAGGCCGGCTCCCGGCTCGGCACCGACGGCATCGACCAGGCCGCCCGCGCCAACGGCGTCAGCCCGTACGGCCTGCTCGCGGTCGCCAGCCTCGCCCAGGCCGAGGCCGACAACCCCGACGACATGGCCAAGGTGGCCCGGGTGATCTACAACCGGCTGGCGAAGAAGATGCCGCTGCAACTCGACTCCACCATCAACTACGCGCTCGGCCGCGCCACCCTGACCACCACCGAGGACGACACCAAGCTCGACTCGCCCTTCAACACCTACGCGCACGCCGGCCTGCCGCCCACCCCGATCGGCAACCCCGGCCGGGATGCGCTGCGCGCCGCGATCAATCCCGCCGAGGGCGACTGGCTCTACTTCGTGACCGTGAAGCCCGGTGACACCCGCTTCACCGACAGCCCCGACCAGCACCGCCGGAACGTCGACGAGTTCAACGCCTACCGCGCCGCCCACGCCTCGCCGACCGCCTCCGCGTCCGGCTCCGGGACGGGCTCGCCGCCTGCTTCGCCCACCCGATGAGCACGGGTGGGCTGGGCTTTTCTTCGCTGCGGTACGGTAGCGTCTCCCGGCAAGTGCTGCGGTAGCACGCCGGTTCGACAGGTGCCGGGACGCTGTAAGGGGATCGATGACCGATCAGAGCGGGGGCTTCGGCACCCCTGACGAGCAGCCGTGGTACCCCGACGGCCAGGGCGGCTACCGCCAGTACCCCCAGGGGTACCCGCAGCAGCAGGGCTACCCCCAGCAGCAGATGCCGCAGCAGGGCGGGTACGACCCGTCCGGCGGGTACGGGCAGACACCGCAGGGCGGCTATCCGCAGCACACCCAGGGCCACGGCCAGCAGTACCCCCAGGGGTACCCGCAGCAGCAGGGCTACCCCCAGCAGCAGATGCCGCAGCCCGGCCGGCCGATGCCGCAGGGGCAGCCGATGCCGCAGGGGCGCCAGTCGATGGGGCAGATGCCGGGACAGCCGATGGCCGGCCGCCCGCAGGGCGGTGGCGGCTACCCGCAGCAGCCCGGCTTCGGCGGTCAGCAACCCGGTTACCTGCAGCAGCAGTTCATGCCGCAGGGCGGCGGGCTGGGCCAGGCGACGGGGCAGGGCGGTGTCCCGCCGCAGGCGCCGCAGTCCCAGGGCCGGCCGCAGGCGCGGCCGGAGCCGGCCGGCGGTCCCGGTCCGGACGGCATCGACTGGGAGGCGGAGGCCGCGGCGCTCGACAACCCGGCGGCCGCCCCGGTCGAGCCGGAGCCCGAGGAGGAGTGGGCCGAGGCCGAGGACGAGCTGCCCGGCGATGAGGAGGACGAGTCCTTCTTCGGCGAGCATGACGGCTCCCGCGAGGCCGAGCGCAAGCGCAAGGAGAAGGGCAAGAAGGCCGGCCGCCGCAACAGCGGCGCCTGCCTGGTGGTCGCCCTGGTGCTGCTCGGTGCGACGGCCGGCGCCGGCTGGTGGGGCTACGGCATCTACCAGACCCACTTCGGCCCGCCGCCGGACTACTCCGGCGAGGGCAACGGGTCGGTCAACGTGACGATCAAGCAGGACTCGACCGGCGCCCAGATGGGCAGCGCCCTGCTGGACGCCGGGGTGGTGAAGAGCGTCAAGGCGTTCACCAGCGCGTTCGACAAGAACCCGAAGGCGAACACCATCCAGCCCGGCGTCTACACCATGAAGCACGAGATGTCCGCCGCCGCCGCCATCCAGGAGCTGGTGGAGTCCAACGGCGGCAACGTGATGATCATCGCGGAGGGCAAGAAGGCCTCCGACATCTACACGATCATCGACGGCAAGCTGAAGCTGGCCAAGGGCACCACCGCGAGCGTCGCCAAGGACCAGGCCGGCAGCCTGGGCCTGCCCGCCTACGCCAACAACAACCCCGAGGGCTTCCTCTACCCCGCCCGGTACTCCATCACCGACGGGATGAAGCCCGAGGAACTGCTCAAGCAGATGGTCGCCCAGGCGGTCCAGCACTACACGGACCTCAAGCTCGACGAGGGCGCCCAGAAGGTCGGCCTGAAGAACGCCTACGAGGTGATCACCGAGGCGTCCATCCTGCAGGCCGAGGGCAACAACGACCACGACTTCGGCAAGATGGCCCGGGCGCTGACCAACCGCCTGACCACCAACGCCACCGGCCACAAGCTCGGCCTGGACACCACGCTCCAGTACCAGCTCGGCCGCACCAAGCTCACCAGCAAGGAGATCAACGACGCCTCGCTGCCGTACAACACCTACGTCAAGCCGGGCCTGCCGCCGACCCCGATCGGCAACCCGGGCGACGCCGCCATCCAGGCGGTGCTCAACCCGACGCCGGGCGACTGGGTGTTCTGGATCGCGATGAGCCCCTCGGAGACCCGGTTCGCGACCACCGGCGCGGAGCACAAGAAGAACGTCCAGGAGTACTGCACCCAGCACGGGCAGGGCTTCGACGACGCCACCACCACCTGCAAGTAGGCCGTCCAGCGGGCGATACGGCTTTGCAGTGGCGCCGGGTGGCAGGAGTAGCGTGATCCGGATGGAGACACCGGAGACGCCGTACCCGAACCACCCGGCGCTGCTGGAGGCCCGGCAGGTGGACGTGGTCCGCGACGGGCGGTACCTGCTGCGGGGCGTGTCGCTGACCGTGCGGGCGGGCGAGCACTGGGCGGTGCTCGGCGCGAACGGGGCCGGGAAGAGCACGCTGCTGTCGCTGCTGGGCGCCGTCCAGCACCCGACGCACGGGACGGTGACGGTCCTCGGACGGCAGCTCGGGCGGGTGGACGTCCGGGAGCTGCGGGCGCACCTCGGGCACGTGAACCCGCGCCACCCGCTGCGCTCGCCGCTGACGGTGCGTCAGGTGGTGCTGACGGGTGTCACGCAGTCCATCGAGCCCGACCCGTTCCGCAAGCCCAGCGCCGAACAACTGGACCACGCCGAGGAGTTGATCCGGACCCTGGGGATCGCGCACCGGGCCGACGACGCCTGGACCACGCTCTCCCAGGGCGAGCGCGGCCGGGTGCTGATCGCCCGCGCCCTCATGCCGGAGCCGCGGCTGCTGCTGCTCGACGAGCCCGCCACCGGGCTCGACCTGACCGCCCGCGAGCAACTGCTGGAGAGCCTGGACGAGCTGCGCCGCCGCTACCCGGAGGTGGCCAGCGTGCTGGTCACCCACCACCTGGAGGAGCTCCCGGAGACCACCAGCCACGCCCTGCTGCTGCGCGACGGCCTCGCCACCGCCGCCGGGCCCGCGCACGAGGTGCTGACCACCGAACTGGTCTCCGACTGCTTCGCCCACCCGATCAGGATCACCCACAGCGAAGGGCGTTGGAGCGCCCGGACCCACCGGAGCACCGCATGACCACCACCTGGGCGCTGCGCACCGCCACCGACGCCGACGTCGAACCGATCGCCGAGCTGCGCGCCGTCGTGATGCGCCCGGACCTGGAGCGCCTCGGCCGCTACGACCCGCAGCGGGTGCGCCAGCGCCTGCGCGACGGGTTCAGCGGCGACCACACCAGGATCGTCGAGGTCGCGGGCTTCCCACGGCTGGCCGGCTGCGTGACGGTCCGTCCGGACCGGCCCGGCGCGCTGCTGCTGGAGCACTTCTACCTCGACCCGGAACTCCAGGGCCGCGGCCTGGGCGGCGCCGTGCTGGCCGAGGTCCTGGAGCACGCCGACGCCGAGCGCCTCGACGTCCGGCTGAACGTGCTGCAGGGCAGCCCCGCCCGCCGGCTGTACGAGCGGCACGGCTTCGCACTGGAGTCCGAGGACCCCGTCGACGTCTTCCTGCACCGCACCCCGACTCCCCGACACCGCGTCGGCACCCCCCGAAAGGCCGCTTCGTGACCAGCCCGCACCGGGCCGCCGTGCTCGGCTCGCCGATCGCCCACTCGCTCTCCCCGGCGCTGCACCGGGCCGGCTACGCCGCGCTGGGCCTGACCGAGTGGCGCTACGACCGCCACGAGATCGACGAGTCGACGCTGGCCGGCTTCGTCGCGGGGCTGGACACCGCGGCCTGGGCCGGCCTGTCGCTGACCATGCCGCTGAAGCGGGCGATCATCCCGCTGCTGGACGGGATCTCCGACACCGCCCGCGCGGTGGACGCGGTCAACACCGTGGTGTTCGGCCCGGACGGGCAGCGCCACGGCGACAACACCGACGTGCCGGGCCTGGTCAACGCAATGCGCGAGCGTGGCGTCGAACGGGTCGGGTCGGCGGCCGTGCTCGGCGCCGGGGCGACCGCCTCGTCCGCGCTGGCCGCGCTCGGACAGCTCTGCGACGGCGCGGTGACGGTGTACGTGCGCAGCCCCGAGCGGGCCGCCGAGATGCGGACGCTGGGGGAGCGGCTGGGCGTCGAGGTGCGCACCGCCGCGTGGGAGGACGCGGCCGAGGCGCTGGCCGGTCCGCTGACCGTCTCGACCACCCCGGTCGGGGCGACCGACGGGTTCGCGGCGGGTCTGCCCGCCGCGCCCGGCGTGCTGTTCGACGTGCTGTACCACCCGTGGCCGACCCGGCTGGCCGCGGCCTGCCTGGAGCGCGGCGGCACGGTGCTCGGCGGGCTGGACCTGTTGGTGCATCAGGCGGTGCTGCAGTTCGAACAGTTCACCGGCGTCAAGCCCGGACCGCTGGCCGCGATGCGCGCCGCGGGCGAGGCGGCGCTGGCCGGCTGAGCGGCCCGCCGGACCGCGGACGTGCGGCTGCGCGGCGCTCCGGACGCGGACGTTCGCTGTCCGCCACGCGGACCGTGCGACTTGACACCCCGGGGACGTGAAAGGATCGGAAGTGCGAGGTCGCGGCTGCGGCCTGGCAGCACGAGACGCCCGGACCGGGCCGCCGCTCGCGGCGCGGGCCGCTGACGAAGGAGCTTCCGTTGGGTAGGTTGCGCTGGCTGACGGCGGGGGAGTCGCACGGCCCCGCTCTGGTCGCGACGCTGGAAGGCCTGCCGGCCGGAGTGCCGGTCACCACCGCGATGGTGGCCGACGCGCTGGCCCGCCGCCGGCTGGGCTACGGCCGCGGCGCCCGGATGAAGTTCGAGCAGGACGAGGTGACCTTCCTCGGCGGTGTCCGGCACGGCCTGACCATGGGCTCGCCGGTCGCGGTGATGGTCGGCAACACCGAGTGGCCGAAGTGGGAGCAGGTCATGTCGGCGGACCCGGTCGACGCGGACATCCTGGCGGGCCTGGCCCGCAACGAGCCGCTGACCCGGCCCCGCCCGGGCCACGCCGACCTGGCGGGCATGCAGAAGTACTCGATCGACGAGGCCCGGCCGATCCTGGAGCGCGCCAGCGCCCGGGAGACCGCGGCCCGGGTCGCGCTCGGCGCGGTCGCCCGCTCCTACCTGAAGGAGACCGTCGGCATCGAGATCGTCAGCCACGTGGTGGAGCTGGCCGCGGCCAAGGCCCCGGCCGGGGTGCTGCCGCTGCCCTCCGACGAGGCCCGCCTCGACGAGGACCCGGTGCGCTGCCTGGACGCCGACGCGTCGAAGGCGATGGTCGCCGAGATCGACCAGGCCCACAAGGACGGCGACACCCTGGGCGGCGTGGTCGAGGTGCTGGCGTACGGCGTGCCGGTCGGCCTCGGCTCGCACGTGCACTGGGACCGCCGGCTGGACGCCCGGCTGGCCGCCGCGCTGATGGGCATTCAGGCGATCAAGGGCGTCGAGGTCGGCGACGGCTTCGAGCTGGCCCGCATCCCCGGCTCGCAGGCGCACGACGAGATCGTGCCGACCGCGGACGGCGTGAAGCGGACCTCCGGCCGCTCCGGCGGCACCGAGGGCGGCCTGTCCACCGGCGAGCTGCTGCGGGTGCGGGCCGCGATGAAGCCGATCGCCACCGTGCCGCGCGCCCTGCAGACCCTGGACGTGCGCACCGGCGAGCCCGCCAAGGCGCACCACCAGCGCTCGGACGTCTGCGCCGTCCCGGCGGCCGGCATCGTCGCCGAGGCGATGGTGGCGCTGGTGCTGGCCGACGCGGTGGCGGAGAAGTTCGGCGGCGACAACGTCTCCGAGACCCGCCGCAACGCGCAGTCGTACCTCGACCACCTGATCGTCCGATGACGACTCCCGCGGTCGTGCTGGTCGGTCCGCCCGGCAGCGGCAAGTCCACCGTCGGGCGGCTGCTGGCCGACCGGCTCGGCGTGGCGTTCCGGGACACCGACGCCGACATCGAGGAGACGGCCGGCAAGCCGATCCCGGAGATCTTCGTCGACGAGGGCGAGCCGCACTTCCGCGCGTTGGAGCGGGAGGCGGTCCGCGCCGCCACCGCGTCCCACCCCGGCGTGCTGGCCCTCGGCGGCGGCGCGGTGCTGGCCGACGCCACCCGCGAACTCCTGCAGCCGCTGCCCGTGGTGTTCCTGGAGGTGCCGCTCGGCGACGCGGTCAAGCGGGTCGGCCTGGACGCCCCCCGCCCGCTGCTCGCGGTCAACCCGCGGGCCCGCTGGCGCGAGCTGATGGAGGCCCGCCGCCCGCTCTACCTGGAGGTCGCCACCGCCGTGGTCGACACCGCGGGCCGCACCCCCGAGCAGGTCGCCGACGCCGTACTCGAAGCACTGGAGTTGAAGAACCCTCGTGAGTGAGCGAAGCGAACGAGCCAATTGGACCGGCTGTCGTCACGAAGTGACCGCCGAGCGAAGCGAAGGCGGGAGCAATGACTGACATCGTCCGGATCCAGGTCGCGGGCAGCGACGGCCACGCCCCGTACGAGGTGCTGATCGGCCATCAGCTGCTCGGCGAGCTCGCCCCGCTGATCGGCCCGAAGGCCAGGCGGGTCGCGGTGATCCACCCGGAGGCGCTGGAGGCCACCGGCGAGGCGGTCCGCGAGGACCTGGCCGCGCAGGGCTACGAGGCGATCGCCGTGCAGGTGCCGAACGCCGAGGACGCCAAGTCGGCCGAGGTCGCCGCGTACTGCTGGTCGGTGCTCGGCCAGACCGGCTTCACCCGCAGCGACGTGGTGGTCGGCCTCGGCGGCGGCGCCACCACCGACCTGGCGGGCTTCGTCGCCGCGACCTGGCTGCGCGGGGTGCGCTGGATCTCGGTGCCCACCACGCTGCTGGGCATGGTGGACGCCGCGGTCGGCGGCAAGACCGGCATCAACATCGCCGAGGGCAAGAACATGGTCGGCGCCTTCCACCCGCCCGCGGGCGTGCTGGCCGACCTTGGCACCCTGGAGACGCTCGGCAAGCACGACTACGTCTCCGGCCTGGCCGAGGTGATCAAGGCCGGTTTCATCGCCGACCCGGTCATCCTCGACCTGATCGAGCAGGACCCGGAGGCCGCCGCCACCCCGGCCGGCCCGCACACCCTGGAGCTCATCCGGCGGGCCATCCAGGTCAAGGCCGACGTGGTCTCCGGTGACCTCAAGGAGTCCGGCCGCCGGGAGATCCTCAACTACGGCCACACCCTCGGCCACGCCATCGAGCGCAACGAGCGCTACAAGTGGCGGCACGGCGCGGCGATCTCCATCGGCATGGTCTTCGCGGCCGAACTCGGCCGCCTCGCGGGCCGGTTGGACGACGCGACGGCCGACCGGCACCGGACCGTGCTGGCCTCGGTCGGCCTGCCGCTGAGCTACCGCGCCGACGCCTGGCCGAAGCTGCTGGACGCCATGAAGATCGACAAGAAGTCCCGCGGCGACCTGCTGCGCTTCGTGGTCCTGGACGGCCTCGCCAAGACCTCCATCCTGGAGGGCCCCGACCCGTCCCTGCTGGTCGCCGCCTATGCGGAGGTCTCCGGATGACCCGGGTCCTGGTGCTGAACGGCCCGAACCTGGGCCGGCTCGGCTCCCGCGAGCCCGACGTCTACGGCTCCACCTCGTACGCGGGACTGGTCGAGCGCTGCACCGCGCTCGGCCTCGAACTCGGCCTGTCCGTCGAGGTCCGGGAGACCAACTCCGAGGCCGAGATGGTCGGTTGGCTGCACGAGGCGGCGGACGCCAAGACCCCGGTGGTGATCAACCCCGGTGCGTTCACCCACTACTCGTACGCGATGCGGGACGCCGCGGCGCAGCGCACCGCCCCGCTGATCGAGGTGCACATCTCCAACCCGTACACCCGGGAGACCTTCCGGCACACCTCGGTGATCGCCGCGGTCGCCTCCGGCACCATCGCCGGATTCGGCCTGGGTTCCTACGAGTTGGCCCTGCGCGCACTGGCTGACCAGCTCACTTCTCGCTGAGCGGGGCCGGCCGGCCCGGTGGCGGACTTGTGCCCGCCACCGGGCCGACGTGTAGATTCGGCACCGGGAGGTGACGGTGAGCCAGTACGCGGAGGGCCAGTACCCGGGGGGCCAGGTGCCGCCCCGTCCGGCCGTTCCCCCGTTCCCGACGTCCCCTCAACCGCCGTACCCAGCACCGGCGCTGCCGACCGCGCGGCCCGGCGCCACGCAGGCGATCCCGGTGCTCACGCCCGCCGGGCCCCGCCCGGACCGGCCGACCGTCCCGCTCAAGGCGGTCACCGCCGTCCCGGCCGGCGGCACCGGCCACTTCGTCCTCCCGGTCGGCGGCACCGTCCAACTCCCCGCCGCCCCGGCCCTTCCGGCTCCGGTGCCCACCGGCCCGATCGCCGTCCTGCTGATCGGCCCGGCCGGTGCGGGCAAGACCACGGTCGCCCGCTACTGGGCCGAACGCCGCCCCACCCCCACCGCGCACATCAGCCTCGACGACGTCCGCGAATGGGTACAGTCCGGCTTCGCCAACCCGCAGTCCGGCTGGAACACCGCCTCCGAGGCCCAGTACCGGCTGGCCCGCCGCACCTGCGGCTTCGCCTGCCGCAACTACCTCGCCAACGGCATCTCCTGCATCATCGACGACGCCGTCTTCCCCGACCGCCCCGCGATCGGCCTCGGCGGCTGGAAGCGCCACATCGGCCCCGGGATGATCCCCGTCGTCCTGCTCCCCGGCCTCGACCGCGTCCTCACCCGCAACGCCGAACGCGCCGGCAACCGCCGCCTCACCGACGACGAAGTCGCCCGCATCCACGGCCGGATGGCCGGCTGGCGCACCTCCGGCCTCCCCATCATCGACAACTCCGCCCTCACCATCCCCGAAACCGCCGCCGCCCTCGACCAGGCCATCCTCACCCGACTCCGCCACCCCTGACCGCGCGGGCCGACGCCAGCGGGGTGAGGGGTGGTCAGTCCGCCGTCGTGAAGTAGTGCGGCAGCTCCAGGTCGGCGAGCAGGCCCGGGTGTTCGGGCTTCCAGGCGAGCGTTTCGCGGGTGCGGGTCGCGGAGGCGGGGATGTCGCGCGGGACCAGGAAGGACAGGAAGCCGAAGTGGGACTCGGCGGTCTCGTCGGGGATGCGGGCGACGGGGAGGCCGAGCCGGTCGCCGATCGCGGTGGCGAGGTCGCGGAAGGGGATGCCCTGGTCGCCGACGGCGTTCAGGCGGGTGCCGGCGGGGGCCTGTTCGAGGGCGAGGCGGTAGAGGCGGGCGGCGTCCAGGGTGTGGACGGCGGGCCAGCGGTTGGCGCCGTCGCCCAGGTGGCCGGAGACGCCGGTGGCGCGGGCGATCCGGATCAGCACGGGGACGAAGCCGTGGTGGTCGAGCGGGCTGTGCACCACCGGGGGCAGCCGGACGACCGCGGTGCGCACCCCGTCCGCGGCGGCGTCGATCACCGCCTGCTCGGCCTCGCCGCGCGGCGCGCCCGGCACCGCGACGTCCTCGGTGGCGAGCTGACCGGGCAGTGAGCCCACGCCGGTGCCGGAGGTGCCGACCAGGGCCTTTCCGCTGCCCGCCAGGGCGTCCCGCAGGGCGTGCACCACCGTCAGGTCGTCGGCGATCGCGCCCGCGTAGTCGCCGCGGAGCATCGACTCGTGCTTGAACGCCAGGTGGATCACCCCGTCGGCCGCGGCGGCAGCCGCCCGCAGGCCGTCCAGGTCGTCGAGGTCGCCGCGCCGGACCTCCGCGCCGAGCGCGGTGAGCGCCGCGGCGGAGGCGTCGGAGCGGGCCAGGCCGGTGACCCGGTGGCCGGCGGCGAGGAGTTCGGGCAGGAGTGCGGAGCCGAGGTGGCCGCTCGCACCGGTGACGAAGACATGCATGGCCGGAGCCTCCGGAACGTGAGTGAGGGGAACGCGAGGTGATGGGACTTGGTCCCATCGCTACTCTAGCCCAGTGATGGGACCAAGTCCCATCGCGTAGACTTCCGATCATGGCCAGGTGGGAACCGAACGCAGGCGAGCGGCTGGAGCGCGCCGCGCTGGACCTGTTCGTCCAGCAGGGTTACGAGCGCACCACCGTCGCCGAGATCGCCGAGCGCGCGGGCCTGGGCAAGAGCACCTTCTTCCGGCACTTCACCGACAAGCGCGAGGTGCTGTTCGGCGGTGACGTGCTGGGCCGGCTGTTGGCCGAGGCGGTCGCCGCCGCCCCGGCCGGGACCGGCCCGCTGGAGGCGGTCGCCGCCGCGCTGGACGCCGCTGCGACGTACGGCTTCCGCCCGGAGCGGCGGCAGGCCGTCCGCGACCGCCAGCAGGTGATCGCCGCCCACCCGGAGCTGACGGAGCGTGAACTCCTCAAGCGGGCCGGCCTCGTCGCCGCGTTGACCGACGCCCTGCGCGCCCGCGACGTCCCCGCCCCGACCGCCGCTCTGGCCGCCGAACTCGCCTCCCTCGCGCTGCGCACCGCCCTCGCCGAGTGGACCGCCACCGACGACACGGACTTCTCCGCCCTCGCCCGCCGCGCCCTCGCCACCCTCCACGCCGCCGCCGCCGACCTCTGACCGGCCCGCCACCCGGAGCGCGGGTCCAGGAGCCCGGAGCCAGTCGCCCCGGCCGGCCTGTCCGACCCGGCTGGGATGATGGAGTCCTTCAGCCACCCCGATCCAAGGAGTTGACGCCGGTGCCGGAGGGGCACGTCATCCATCGCCTGGCCAGGCAGAACGCCGCGCTGTTCGCCGGCCGACCGGTCGCGGTGTCCAGCCCGCAGGGCCGCTTCGCGGAGGGCGCCGCACTACTGGACGGCCGAGTGCTGGACGAGGCGGAGGCGCACGGGAAGCACCTGTTCCTGGGCTTCGGGGAGTCCTGGCTGCACGTGCACCTGGGCCTGTACGGCGGGTTCACCTTCGGCGGCGGGCCGGCCCCCGTCCCGGTGGGGCAGGTCCGGCTGCGGATCCAGGGCGAGGAGCACTACGCCGACCTGCGCGCCCCCAACACCTGCGAGCTGCTCACCCCGGCCGAGAAGCTGGCGCTGCACCGCCGCCTGGGCCCCGACCCGCTGCGCCCGGACCAGGCCGGCGACGACGCCTGGCGGCGGATCTCGCGCAGCGGCACGACGGTGGCCGCGCTGCTGATGGACCAGAAGGTGCTGGCGGGCGTCGGCAACGTCTACCGCGCCGAGGTGCTGTTCCGGCTCGGCATCAGCCCGCACCGTCCGGGCCGCTCGCTCAGCCGGGCGGAGTGGGAGGCGATCTGGTCGGACCTGGTGGAGCTGATGCACGCGGGTGCCGCCGCGGGCCGGATCGACACCGTCCGCCCGGAGCACACCCCGGAGGCGATGGGCCGCCCGCCGCGGGTGGACGACCACGGCGGCGAGGTGTACGTCTACCGCCGCACCGACCAGCCCTGCCTGGTCTGCGGCACCCCGGTGCGCACGGAGGAACTGGCCGCCCGCAACCTGTTCTGGTGCCCGAGCTGCCAGCGACCCTGACGTGCCGTCGGATCGCCAAGCCTTGACGCAAGGTTGACCGCTTCTTGGGTGAGGGCGCGGGGCGGCGCTCCTATTGTCGGGGCCATGCCTGCTCAACCCTTCCAGGCCCCGCGCCCGACCCCGGCGCTGCCCGTCCTGCCCTACCGCAAGCCCACCAAGGGCCGCGACTACTGGGTACTGGACGACGTGCTGCCCGATCCGGACGCGGTGCGCGCCCGGCACCTGGCGCGCACCGACTGGGAGGAGGGCTACCCGCACAAGCCCGAGGCCTGGCCGGGGCTGCGGGCGATGCCCGGGCTGGAGCCCGAGGAGCTGGCACACGTCGAGAAGCTGGTCCGGGAGACCATCGGGGTGCCGCGGATCTGGGCGCTGGGCGAGGCCGAGGGCGGCACCTTCAACCACAACTGCGTGCAGGTGGTGGGCGCGGGGGAGTGCGAGCCGCGGCCGCACACCGACTCCCGCTCGCTCTGCCGCTACGCCGCGGTGCTGTACCTCAACCCGGGCGTCCCGAAGCGGTGCGGCACCAGCTTCTACCGGCAGAGCCTGCCCGGCGGCCGGCTCGGCGGGAACACCGTGGTCGCCCCGCACAACAACCTGGTGGACGCCCTCGGCACCCGCTTCGTCCCGCCGGACTCCTTCACCGAGGACCTGGCCGTCCCGCACCGCTACAACCGGCTGCTGCTCTACACCGCCAACCTGATGCACACGGCGAGCGAGTACCACGGCGCGACGCTCGACGAGAAGCGGATGACCTGCGTCTTCTTCTGGATGGCCTGACGCTCCGTCACCCCGGCCCGGTGACGCGCCGTCACCGGACCCGCCCGGGCGTGATCTTCGCCACCTGCGGACCCGCACGCCCGTGCGGCCTTGCCGCTGCGGGCGCGTCGGTCCTACGGTGGTCGGGCCGTGGTGTTCGGGAAGCCGGTGCACTGTGCCTCGCCACAGGAGTCCGGAGCGGCCCTCGCCACTGTGATCGGGGAGTCGTCGGCTCCCACCTCGTGCCACTGGCCCCGTCGCGGCCGGGAAGGCCGGGCGCCGGCGCGCAACACCCCGTCAGCCAGGAGACCGGCCACGGCATCTCACGAAGTGATCCACGAGGTGCTGGAGCGTGATCCGCGGATGACCGCGTCCGAACTGACCCTGCCCGAGAACAGTCCGGGCGCCGCGTTGCCGAGCTTCCGCTGGCGGCGCGAGGACACCCTGCGCACGGCGGGGCTGATGGCCGTGATCCTGGCGCTGCACGTGGTGGCCTTCGGCACCCTGTTCTTCCTGGTGGCGCCGCACCGGTACCAGGTCGGCACCCAGGTGTTCGGCGTGGGCCTGGGCGTCACCGCGTACACCCTGGGCATGCGGCACGCCTTCGACGCCGACCACATCGCGGTGATCGACAACACCACCCGCAAGCTGATGGCGGACGGCCGCCGCCCGGTCTCGGTGGGCTTCTGGTTCGCCCTCGGCCACTCCTCGATGGTGGTGCTCATGGCCGGCCTGGTCGCCGGGGGAGCGGCGCTGGCGGGCACGCTGATGGACGACGAGTCGACGACCCATCAGGTGCTGGGCACCATCGGCACCACCGCTTCGGGCGCCTTCCTGTACCTGATCGCCGCGCTCAACCTGGTCGCCCTGCTGGGCATCCTGCGGGTGTTCCGGGCGATGCGGGCCGGCCAGTTCGACGAGGCCGAGCTGGAGAGGCACCTGACGTCGCGCGGCCTGCTGGCCCGGGTGCTGAACCGCGCCACCCGCTCGATCTCCCGTCCGGGCCAGATGTTCCCGGTCGGCATGGTGCTGGGCCTGGGCTTCGACACCGCCACCGAGGTCACCCTGATGGTGATGGCCGGCTCGGGCGCGGCGGCCGGGCTGCCCTGGTACGCGGTGGTCTGCCTGCCGCTGCTGTTCGCCGCCGGGATGAGCCTGTTCGACACCCTGGACGGCACGTTCATGAACTTCGCCTACCAGTGGGCGTTCTCCAACCCGGTCCGCAAGGTGTACTACAACCTGACCATCACGGGCCTGTCGATCGCGGTGGCCTTCCTGATCGGCACCATCGAGCTGGTCGCCGTGCTGCACGACAAGCTGTCGCTCACCGACCCGGTCACCGGGTGGATCGCCGGGCTGAGCCTGGACAACGTGGGCTTCGTGATCGTCGGCCTGTTCGTGGTGGTCTGGGCGGCCGCGATCGGCTACTGGCAGGTCGCCAAGCGCACCCGCGCCTTCGCGAACGCGGGCTGACCGGGCGGGGAGTTGACCGGGCGGGGTGCCTGGCCGGGCAGCGGCTGACGCGGTGTCAGCCCGCCGCCAGGATCAGCGAGCCGGCCACCGCCAGCCCCGCGCCGACCACCTGCACCCGCAGCAGCCGCTCCTTCAGCAGCCCGCGCGCCATCAGCGCCGTCACCACCGGGTAGAGCGAGGCCAGCACGGCCGCGACCGCCACCGAGCCCAGGTGTGAGGCGGCGGCGTACAGCCCGTTCGCGGCCACGTCGGCCACCCCGACCGCGGTCAGCGCGGGCAGCGACCGCCCGGCGGTGCGCAGTTCGAGCGGCTGCCGGCGGGCCGCCGCGGCGAGCATCCCGGCGCCCACCACGGCGTTGGTCACCCGCTGCACCAGCAGGGCGAGCAGCAGCCCGCCGCCGCTGCTGGCGTGCGCGATCAGCGCCAGCACCGCGCCGAAGGTGAGCGCCGCGCCGAGGGTCAGCACCAGCACCTGACGGCTGACCGCGGCCCCGCCGCGCTGCGGACCGCCGGCCAGCGCCACCCCGGCGACCGCGACCAGGATGCCCAGCACCTGGGTCAGGCCCGGCCGCTCGCCGACCGCCAGCCCCACCCCGATCGGCACCGCCACCCCGACCGTGGCCAGCGGCGACACCACGCCCATCGGGCCGAGCGCCAGCGCCCGGTAGAAGGCCAGCAGCGCGACCGGCCCGATCAGGCCGGCCGCCACCGCGTACCAGAGCCCGGGCCCCGCGTCCGCGAAGCCGCCGGTGGCCACCACCGCCACCAGCAGCACGGCGGCGGCCGCGGCCTGCGAGAGCACCACCACCGTCAGCGCGGGCAGCCGCCGGGTGATCGCGCCGCCGCCGTAGTCGGCGACTCCCCAGAGCAGGCTGGCGAGCAGGGCGAGCGCGGCGCTCATGAAGCGCAGCTCCAGGGCAGCATGGTGGACTCCGCAGTACAGTTCGGTGGATCTGTCGTTCCGCCCGAAGCGTAGTTCAGGAGACTGGACTACTCCAACCAGAATATTGGACTCACGCGTGCCGGATCCCGACCTCGTCACCCAGGCCCTCGCCCGCAACCTGAAGCGGCTGCGCACCGAACGCGGCCACACCCTGGACGCGCTGTCCGCCCGTTCCGGCGTCAGCCGCGGCATGGTGGTCCAGATCGAGCAGGGCCGCACCAACCCCTCGGTGGGCACCGTGGTCCGGCTCGCGGACGCGCTCGGCGTCTCGATCGCCCGGCTGCTCGACTACGACGAGACCTCCACCGTGCGGATCGTGCCCGGGGAGGAGGCGGTCCGGCTCTGGTCCGGCCCGTCCGGCGGCCGCGGCGTCCTGCTGAACGGCATCGAGGCCCCCGGTCCGCTCGAACTCTGGGACTGGCTGCTGCAGCCCGGCGAGGCCCACGCGTCCGACCCGCACCCGCCCGGCACCGTCGAGATCGCCCGGGTTGACGAGGGCGTCCTCACCCTCACCCTGGACGGCCGCGACCACGCCATCCCGGCCGGCTCCACCGCCTCCTACGAGGCCGCCACCGCCCACGCCTACGGCAACCACGGCACCGTCCCCTGCCGCCTCACCCTGGTGGTCTCCGTCCCCCCGCCCGGCAAGTGACGCGACGGGGCCCCGGGGTTCGGTGCGAACCCCGGGGCCCCGTTCCGACGGGCCGTCAGCCGCCGTAGCGGCGGCGGTACAGCTCCACCCGGCCGGCGGTGTCCAGCAGCCTGGCCTTCCCGGTGTAGAACGGGTGGCTCGCCGAGGAGGTCTCGACGTCCACCACCGGGTAGCTCCGCCCGTCCGTCCACTCGACCGTCCGCTCGCTCGTCGCGGTGGAGCCGGTCAGGAACGACAGGCCCCCGGTCTTGTCGCGGAAGACCACCGGACGGTACTCGGGGTGCACTCCCTGCTTCATTTCTGCTCCTCCTCCACACTCGCGTACTGGTCGGTCAACGGGTCTCGCGGAACTCCACGTGCCGCCCCGCGACCGGGTCGAACTTCCTCAGCGCCATCCGGTCCGGGTCGTTGCGCCGGTTCTTCCGGGTGACGTAGGTGAAGCCCGTGCCCGCGGTGGACCGGAGCGTCACCACCGGTCGCAGCTCGCTGCGCGCCATCTCGACCTCCTCTGCCTGCGAATCCGGCAACGATTGCCGTTTTCATGAGGCCACAACGCACCCGCCCGCCGCCGCATTCCCTGACGGCGCGCCCGACGGGCGGGCCGTCGCCGGGGTTCGTACGCTCGAGGCATGTCCGACGCGCACGCCGCCCGACGCGAACGCCTCCGCGAGTACTGCAGCGCCTCCGGGGCCGACGCCGCGCTGATCACGCGCGCCGCCAACGTCCGCTACCTCACCGGCTGCCCCCCGGTCGGCGCCGCCCTGCTGCTCACCCGGGAGCGCGCGGTGCTGGCCCTGCCGCAGGACGTGCCGGCGGAGGAGGCCGGGGAGCGGCTGCTGGACGAGGAACTCACCCAGCTCCCGGTGGCGGCCGAGACCGACGCCGCCTTCGCCGCCGCCGAGGCCGCCGCCCGGCTGCGGGTGCGCGACCTGGCCGTCGAGGAGCACGACCTGACGGTCAGTCGGCACCGCACGGTGGCCGAGCTGGCCGACGCGGGCCGGCTGCTCGACCTGGACCGCGCGGTGGAGCGGCTGCGGGTGGTCAAGGACGAGCACGAGATCGCCGACCTGCGGATCGCCGCCGAGATCGCCGACCAGGCGCTCAGCGAGCTGCTGGAGTCGATCCTGGTCGGCCGCACCGAGCGGCACCTGGCGATGGAGCTGGAGCGCCGGATGGTCGACCACGGCGCCGACCGGGCGGCCTTCCCGGTCTCGGTCGGCACCGGCAGCCACTCCGGGCTGGAGCGCCACCAGCCCACCGACCGCCGGGTCGAGGAGGGCGACTTCCTCACCGTCGCGCTCGGCGCCCAGTACCGCGGCTACGGCATCTCCACCGCCCGCACCTTCGTGATCGGCGCCGCCCCGGCGAGCTGGCAGGTCGAACTGCACCGCCTGGTCTTCCACGCCCAGCGGGCCGGCCGGGAGGCGCTCGGACCCGGCGTCGAGCAGCACGTCCCGGACGACGCGGCGCGGTCGATCCTGCAGGCCGCCGGACACGCCGAGCCGTCGGTCCACCCGCTGGGACACGGCATCGGCCTGGAGATCCGGGAGGCTCCGCGCCTGGGCCCCGCCGACATGGGTAAACTGGACAATCGCGTGCCGGTCACCGTCGGTCCCGGGGTTCATCTCCCGGGTCGGGGCGGCGTCCGGATCGAGGACACGCTCGTGGTGCGGCCTCCGGAGGAGGGCGGACCCGAGCTGCTCACCATCACGACCAAGGAGCTCCTCGCGCTGTAGCCCGCAAGGGCGGCGGCGGCGCGCGTGCCTTGGTTCTTTGACAACGGACATATCAGGAGTAAGTGCGCCCGTGGCTACCACGAACGATCTCAAGAACGGCATGGTCCTCAAGCTGGACGGCGGCAAGCTCTGGACCGTCGTCGAGTTCCAGCACGTCAAGCCCGGCAAGGGCCCGGCCTTCGTTCGCACCAAGCTGAAGGAGGTCCTGTCCGGCAAGGTCGTCGACAAGACCTTCAACGCGGGCGTCAAGGTCGAGACCGCCAACGTCGACAAGCGGACCATGCAGTACTCGTACCGCGACGGCGACGCGTTCATCTTCATGGACATGGACACCTACGACCAGGTCCCGGTCGACTCCGCCACCGTCGGCGACGCCGCCAAGTACCTGCTGGAGGGCTTCGAGGCCCTGGTCGCGCAGAACGAGGGCGCCCCGCTGTACATCGAGCTCCCGGCCGCGGTCGAGCTGGTCATCGCCGAGACCGAGCCGGGCGTCCAGGGCGACCGCTCCACCGGTGGCACCAAGCCGGCCACCCTGGAGACCGGTGCCGAGATCCAGGTCCCGCTCTTCATCACCACCGGTGAGAAGATCAAGGTCGACACCCGCGACGGCAGCTACCTCGGCCGGGTCAAGTAACCGTGGCCGCTGCACGCAGCAAGGCCCGCACCCGGGCCTTCCAGATCCTGTTCGAGGCGGACCACCGCGGTGTGGCGCCCGAGCGGGTCCTCGCCGACTGGGTCGCGCGGGCGCGCGACCCCCGGCCGGACGAGGGTATTCCGCAGGTCGCGGAGTACACGATGCAGCTGGTCGAGGGCTACGCGCAGCACGCGCGGACGATCGACGACCTGATCTCCACCTACGCCGTGGGCTGGACGCTCGACCGGATGCCGATCGCCGACCGCAACGTGCTCCGGCTCGGCACCTACGAGCTGATCTGGGAGGACGGCGTCCCGGACGCGGTCGTCCTGGACGAGGCCGTGGAGATCGCCAAGGAGTACTCGACGGACGAGTCGCCGGCCTTCGTGAACGGCCTGCTCGCCCGCTTCCTGGAGCTCAAGCCGACCATCCGGCGCTGAGCGCCCCGCCCGTGACGGGCACTTTTCGAAGGCCGTCGGACCTGTTGGTCCGGCGGCCTTCGCGCGTAAGCTACTGGCGAGTAGGGATCAGTTGCCACGTGCCGAAGGGGCGCCGCCATGCCGGAGACCACCAGCGAGTTCGACCGGGCCGTCGCGCTCACCCCGCACCCCGCGGAGGCCGGCCGGTACGACGGCGAACTCGGCGACGGCTGGCAGATCGGCGGCGGCGTCAACGGCGGCCTGCTGCTCGCCTTCGCCGCCCACGCGCTGGCCCTGGAGGCCGGACCTGCCCACCCGCACCCGCTCACCGTCAGCGGCCACTACGTCTCGCCGTCCCGTCCCGGACCGGCCACCGTGCACACCGAGGTGATCCGCCGCGGCCGCTCGCTCACCACCGGGTCCGCCGCGCTCACCCAGGACGGCCGGGAGCGGCTGCGGGTCACCGCCTCCTTCACCGACCTCGCCACCCTCGACGACGAGGTCGCCACCACCGCGCTGCCGCCCGCCATGCCGCCCGTCGAGCAGTGCATCGGCACCGAGCACGCGCCGAAGGAGTTCATCGAGCAGGCGGCGCTGCTGCAGCGCCTGGACCTCCGCCTCGACCCCGCCACCGTCGGCTGGGCGCTCGGCCAGCCCTCCAAGGAGGGCCGCATCCAGGGCTGGTTCCGCCTCGCCGACGGCCGCCCCGCGGACGTCCTCTCCCTCCTCCTCACCGCCGACGCCCTCCCCCCGGTCACCTTCGACCTCGGCCGCCCCGGCTGGGCGCCCACCATCTCCCTGTCCGTCCACCTCCGCGCCCTCCCCGCCCCCGGCTGGCTGCGCGTCTCCCACTCCACCCGCAACCTCGCCGGGGGCTACTTCGAGGAGGACTGCGAGATCTGGGACGAGAACGGCCGCCTGGTCGCCCAGTCCCGCCAACTGGCGATGTCGCCCCGATAGCGGAGCCACCGTCACGACTGTCAGTTGCAGAGTTGTGACAGCCCGTACGTGTGGGGTGTGCGTGGGCGGGGAGGAGTGGGGGCAAGCAGTTGCTCGTCCGAGATGCACGGGAGCCCACCGATGTCCAGGAACAGTCGCCGGTCGCGTCGTTGCAGCGCTGGGTCGTCCCGTCGGAGTGACGAGGCGTTCGTGACGGGGATCCTGGTGAGCGAGGCGGACTTCGCGCGGGGGCAGGAGTGGCGGCTGACGGACGCCCGGGACTTCGAGGAGTACCTGGAGGAGACGGCGGAGCTGCTGGTCGAGGCGGTGGAGCGGTTCGGGACGGTGCGGGCGCGGATGTTCCACCCGGAGGACTTCGCGGACTACTGCCTGCTGCACGGCCTCGACCCGCGGGAGCAGGCGGCGCGGGACGGCTACCTGGTCAACCAGCCGCTGCAGACGCAGCTGGTGACCTACCGGGGCGAGGAGCTGGTGGACTTCCTGCCGCGGCTGGTGCGGGCCCGGGAGAACGGGCTGACGCTGCGGTACGCGGACCTGCTGGTGGACGGGGCGCTGTGCGGGCCGACGGGGGCACCGGACGGCCCGGACCGGGCGGCGGCCGACCCGCGGGTGCGGTGGACGTACCAGCAGGCGTCGGAGGTGTTCCGGCGGATGCTGGTCGGCGCGGGGTGCGGGGCGTACGAGTTCCGCGCGGTCGTGGACGCGCCGGGCGGGGCGCTGGAGGTGCGGGCGCGGGTGCTGCACTGGGAGGACGGCGCGGTGCGGATCAACGACGAGGACCTGGACCTGGTCTGCGCGGTGCTCTGCGCGGGGCTGTACTGCGAGCTGCCGGGCGCGGCGGTGCTGCACGGGACGCAGGGCTCGGGCGCGCTGTGCGGGGAGTACCGGCAGGTGGCGTGGGCCTGGCAGAGCACCGGCTTCGACTGGACGCCGGCCGCGCTGGCGGTCGACGGGGTGGCGGCGCGTCCGGGGTTCAGCCTCGGTACGGTGGTGTGAGCATGCGACGGCGGGGTGGGTGGCCGGAGAACCGGCCACCCACCCCGCCGTGACGTTTCTTCAGCTGATCGAGGGTCAGCTCCCGTCCTCCTCGCGGACGGCGCGGCGCGCGTCCGGGTTCAGCACGCCCCAGCTGATCAGCTGCTCGGTGAGGATCGAGGGGGACTGGTCGTAGATGACGGCGAGGGTGCGCAGGTCGTCCTGGCGGATCGAGAGCACCTTGCCGTTGTAGTCGCCGCGCTGGGACTGGATGGTCGCCGCGTAGCGCTGCAGCGGGCCGGCCTTCTCGGACGGGACCTGGGTGAGGCGCTCGAGGTCGAGGACCAGGCGCGGCGGCGGCTCGGCCGCACCGCCCGGGGTGCCGCCGGGGAGCAGCTCCTGCACCGGGACGCCGTAGAACTCGGCCAGCTCGGCGAGGCGCTGGACGGTGACCGCGCGGTCGCCGCGCTCGTAGGAGCCGACGACGACAGCCTTCCAGCGACCCTGGGACTTCTCCTCGACGCCGTGCAGGGAGAGCCCCTGCTGAGTGCGGATCGCCCGGAGCTTGGCTCCGAGCTGCTTCGCGTAGTCGCTGGACATGGATCTCCCCGGACGAGATTGCTTCGCGTGCGCTGAATGGGAGCCACGAGGGGTCGTTGGGGAACACCTTCGTAACTCACTGTGAGGTTACGTAGAGTGAGGGTGGCGCGTCAAGCCGAATGGGGCACTCGTGCGAACGGGCCGCGATCAGCGCACTGCTACCATGGGCGAGGCTCCGGCTGCGGCCGGCGACCATTCCCGACATCCTTTAAGGCCCGTCCAGTGAGGCGGGGAAGGAGGTCCGCTTCGGCATGACCACACCCATTTCATCCGGCCCGCGTGCTCCGCACCAGGTGCTGGACGCCACCGACGTCGCCCGGGTCGTCACCCGGATCGCCCACGAGATCGTGGAACGCGCCAAGGGCGCGGAGGACGTCGTCCTGCTCGGCATCCACACCCGCGGCGTGCACCTCGCCGCCCGGCTGCGCGACAAGCTCGCCCAGATCACCGGGCGGGAGATCCCGTTCGGGACGCTGGACATCACCATGTACCGGGACGACCTGCGGCTGAAGCCCGCCCGGGCGCTGGAGCACACCGAGATCCCCGCCGACGGCATCGACGGCAAACTGGTGATCCTGGTCGACGACGTGCTGTTCTCCGGCCGCACCATCCGCGCCGCGCTCGACGCGCTCAGCGACATCGGCCGCCCGCGCGCCGTGCAGCTGGCCGTGCTGGTCGACCGCGGGCACCGCGAACTCCCGATCCGCGCCGACTACGTGGGCAAGAACCTGCCCACCTCGCTGCGCGAGGCCGTGCAGGTCCAGCTCTCCGAGACCGACGGCCGGGACGCCGTCCTGCTCGGCGACCGCGACTACGCCGCCCGCTCCTCCCAGGCCCTTGCCGCCGACCCGCACCTCCCGGAGTAAACCCGCGTGAAGCGCCACCTCGTCTCCGCCGCCGATCTCAGCCGCGACGACGCGCTGCTGATCCTGGACACCGCCGAGGAGCTCGCGCAGCTCTCCGGACGGGCCGTCAAGAAGCTCCCCACGCTGCGCGGCCGCACCGTGGTCAACCTGTTCTTCGAGGACTCCACCCGCACCAAGACCTCCTTCGAGGTCGCCGAGAAGCGGCTGTCCGCCGACGTCATCAACTTCTCCGCCAAGGGCTCCTCGGTCTCCAAGGGCGAGAGCCTGAAGGACACCGCGCTGACCCTGCAGGCGATGGGCGCCGACGCGGTGGTCATCCGCCACCACGCCTCCGGCGCGCCGGCCCGGCTGGCCGGGTCCGACTGGCTGCACGGCAGTGTGATCAACGCCGGTGACGGCACCCACGAGCACCCCACCCAGGCGCTGCTGGACGCGTTCACCATGCGCCGCCACCTCAACCCCGGCCTCGGCCGCGACCTGGCCGGCCGCCGGGTGGCCATCGTCGGCGACGTGCTGCACAGCCGGGTCGCCCGGTCCAACGTGCACCTGCTGACCACCCTGGGCGCCGAGGTCACCTTCGTCGCCCCGCCCACCCTGCTGCCGATCGGCATCGACAGCTGGCCCTGCGAGGTCTCCTACGACCTCGACCGGGTGCTGCCGAAGACCGACGCGCTGATGATGCTGCGGGTGCAGCGCGAGCGGATGAACGCCGCGTTCTTCCCCACCGAGCGCGAGTACTCGCGGCGCTACGGGATGGACGGGCAGCGGATGGCCAGGCTGCCCGAGCACGCCATCGTGATGCACCCCGGCCCGATGGTCCGCGGCATGGAGATCACCGCCGAGGTCGCCGACTCGCCGCGCTGCACCGCGGTCGAGCAGGTCGCCAACGGCGTCTCCGTCCGCATGGCCGTGCTGTACCTGCTGCTCGGCGGAGCTGTCTATGCCGACGGGGCCGCCGACGTCGCCCCCCGTACCGAAACCCCGGAGGCCGCCCAGTGACCACCTACCTGATCCGCAACGCCCAGATCCTCGGCGGCGCCCCGCAGGACATCCACATCGTCGACGGCCTGATCGCCGCGATCGGCCCGAACCTCGGCGCCGAGGCCGACGTCGACATCGACGCGCACGGCCTGATCGCGCTGCCCGGCCTGGTCGACCTGCACACCCACCTGCGCGAGCCCGGCCGGGAGGACGCCGAGACCGTGCTGACGGGCACTCAGGCGGCCGCCATGGGCGGGTACACCGCGGTGCACGCGATGGCCAACACCTTCCCGGTCGCCGACTCGGCCGGCGTGGTCGAGCAGGTCTGGCGGCTCGGCCAGGAGCACGGCTACTGCGACGTGCAGCCGGTCGGCGCGGTCACCGTCGGGCTCGAGGGCAAGCAGCTCGCCGAGCTCGGCGCGATGCACGACTCGGCCGCCGGGGTACGGGTCTTCTCCGACGACGGCAAGTGCGTGGACGACGCGGTGATCATGCGCCGCGCGCTGGAGTACGTGAAGGCCTTCGACGGCGTCATCGCCCAGCACGCCCAGGAGCCGCGGCTGACCGCCGGCGCCCAGATGAACGAGGGCAAGGTCTCCGGCGAGCTGGGCCTGGGCGGCTGGCCGGCCGTCGCCGAGGAGTCGATCATCGCCCGCGACGTGCTGCTCGCCGCGCACGTCGGCTCCCGGGTGCACATCTGCCACCTGTCCACGGCCGGCTCGGTGGAGATCGTCCGCTGGGCCAAGGCCAAGGGCTGGGACGTCACCGCCGAGGTGACGCCGCACCACCTGCTGCTCACCGACGAACTGGTGCGCTCCTACGACCCGGTGTACAAGGTCAACCCGCCGCTGCGCACCGCCGAGGACGTCGAGGCGCTGCGCCGGGCGCTCGCCGACGGCACCATCGACGCGGTCGCCACCGACCACGCGCCGCACCCGGCCGAGGACAAGGACTGCGAGTGGGCGGTCGCCGCGATGGGCATGGTCGGGCTGGAGACCGCGCTGTCGGTCGTGCAGCAGACCATGGTGGACACCGGGCTGCTGAACTGGGAGGGCGTCGCGGACCGGATGTCGCACCGCCCGGCCCGGATCGGCCGTCTCAAGGGCCACGGACGGCCGATCTCGGTGGGTGAGCCGGCGAACCTGGTGCTCTTCGATCCCGCGTACCGTGGAGTCGTGACTCCCGACTCCTTCGCGACCCGTTCCCGCAACACCCCCTACCGGGGCATGGACCTGCCCGGACGGGTGCACGCCACCTTCCTGCGGGGCAAGGCCACCGTGCTCGCGGGCGAACTGGTCGCGTTCTGATGCCCGCTCAGCTCGTGACGCTCGCCCAGGAGCAGGGCAAGGTGACCAACTGGCCCGGCTACCTGGGCTGGACGGTCGGCCTGCTGATCGTGATCGCGCTGGCGTACTGGCTGATGCGGCAGGGCTGGAACTGGCGGCGAACCCTGCAGTCGGAGCTGCCGCCGCCGCCCGCGGCGCCCGCTCTGCTCGACAGCCCCGCGCTGCTGGCCGCGAGCGGCCGCTACCACGGCACCACCACCGCCGGGAACTGGCTGGACCGGGTGGTCGCGCACGGCCTGGGCACCCGCAGCCTGGCCGAACTCACCCTCACCGAGCGCGGCCTGCTGATCGACCGGCCGGGTGAAACCGGGCTGTGGATCCCCGCCGAGGAGCTGGCCGGCGCGAGGCTGGACTCCGGGATCGCCGGCAAGGTGGTGCCCGCCGGGCTGCTGGTGATCGGCTGGAAGCTCGCCGGCACCGGCCTGGAGAGCGGGTTCCGGCTGGACGCCGCCGCCGAGCACGACGCCTGGGTCGAGGCCGTCGGGGCTCTTGTGACACGTACGAAGACGATGAAGACGGAAGAGGCCGCGACATGACCGCACCTGCCCCCACCACGCAGCGCACCAGGCGGGAGCGCGTCCCCGCGGTGCTCGTCCTGGAGGACGGCCGGACCTTCCGCGGCGAGGCGTACGGCGCGGTCGGCGAGACCTTCGGCGAGGCGGTCTTCAACACCGGCATGTCCGGTTACCAGGAGACCCTGACCGACCCGTCCTACCACCGCCAGGTGGTCGTGATGACGGCGCCGCAGATCGGCAACACCGGCTGGAACGACGAGGACGACGAGTCCCAGCAGATCTGGGTGGCCGGCTACGTGGTCCGCGACCCCTCGCGGGTCGCCTCCAACTGGCGGGCCAAGCGCTCGCTGGACGAGGAGCTGGAGCGCCAGGGCGTGGTCGGCATCAGCGGGATCGACACCCGCGCGCTCACCCGCCACCTGCGCGAGCGCGGCGCGATGCGGGTCGGCATCTTCTCCGGCCCGGCGGTGGACGACCACGCGGCCCTGCTGGCCAAGGTGCAGCAGGCACCCGAGATGAAGGGCGCCGACCTGTGCGCCGAGGTCGCCACCAAGGAGGCCTACGTGGTCCCGGCGATCGGTGAGAAGAAGTTCACCGTCGCGGCCGTCGACCTCGGCATCAAGGGCATGACCCCGCACCGGATGGCCGAGCGCGGCATCGAGGTGCACGTGCTGCCCGCCAACTCCACCGTCGAGGACATCTACGCCGTCCAGCCCGACGGCGTGTTCTTCTCCAACGGCCCGGGCGACCCGGCCACCGCCGACCACCAGGTCGAGGTGCTGCGCGGCGTACTGGCGCGGAAGACGCCGTTCTTCGGCATCTGCTTCGGCAACCAGATCCTGGGCCGGGCCCTCGGCTTCGGCACCTACAAGCTCAAGTACGGCCACCGCGGCATCAACCAGCCGGTGCAGGACCGCACCACCGGCAAGGTCGAGGTGACCGCCCACAACCACGGCTTCGCCGTGAACGCACCGCTGGACCAGGTGAGCGACACCCCGTTCGGGCGCGTCGAGGTCTCCCACGTCTGCCTGAACGACGACGTGGTCGAGGGCCTGCAGGCGCTCGACGTCCCCGCCTTCAGCGTGCAGTACCACCCCGAAGCGGCTGCCGGCCCGCACGACGCCGCGTACCTCTTCGACCGCTTCGTTTCGCTCCTGGAGGGCCAGCGTGCCTAAGCGCACCGACATCAAGTCCGTCCTGGTCATCGGCTCCGGCCCGATCGTCATCGGCCAGGCGGCGGAGTTCGACTACTCCGGCACCCAGGCCTGCCGGGTGCTCAAGGCCGAGGGCCTGCGGGTCATCCTGGTCAACTCCAACCCGGCCACGATCATGACCGACCCGGAGATCGCCGACGCCACCTACGTCGAGCCGATCACCCCGGAGTTCGTCGAGAAGATCATCGCCAAGGAGCGCCCCGACGCGCTGCTGCCGACCCTGGGCGGCCAGACCGCGCTGAACACCGCGATCTCGCTGCACCAGGCCGGGACGCTGGAGAAGTACGACGTCGAGCTGATCGGCGCCGACGTCGAGGCGATCAACAAGGGCGAGGACCGCGAGCTGTTCAAGGGCGTGGTCGAGGCGGTCAACGCCAAGATCGGCCACGGCGAGTCCGCCCGCTCGGTGATCTGCCACTCGATGGAGGACGTGCTCGCGGGCGTCGAGACGCTCGGCGGCTACCCGGTCGTGGTCCGCCCGTCCTTCACCATGGGCGGCGCCGGCTCCGGCTTCGCGCACGACGAGGAGGACCTGCGCCGGATCGCCGGCCAGGGCCTGACCCTCTCGCCGACCACCGAGGTGCTCCTGGAGGAGTCCATCCTCGGCTGGAAGGAGTACGAGCTGGAGCTGATGCGCGACAAGCACGACAACGTCGTGGTGGTCTGCTCGATCGAGAACTTCGACCCGATGGGCGTGCACACCGGTGACTCGATCACCGTCGCCCCGGCGATGACGCTCACCGACCGCGAGTACCAGATCCTGCGCGACATCGGCATCGCGGTGATCCGCGAGGTCGGCGTCGACACCGGCGGCTGCAACATCCAGTTCGCGGTGAACCCCGAGGACGGCCGGGTCATCGTCATCGAGATGAACCCGCGCGTCTCGCGCTCCTCCGCGCTGGCCTCGAAGGCCACCGGCTTCCCGATCGCCAAGATCGCCGCGAAGCTGGCAGTCGGCTACACGCTGGACGAGATCCCCAACGACATCACCGAGCAGACCCCGGCGTCCTTCGAGCCGACCCTCGACTACGTCGTCGTCAAGGTGCCGCGGTTCGCGTTCGAGAAGTTCCCGAGCGCCGACGCCACGCTGACCACGACCATGAAGTCGGTCGGCGAGGCGATGGCGATGGGCCGCAACTTCCCGGAGGCGCTGAACAAGGCGCTGCGCTCGCTGGAGAAGAAGGGCTCCCAGTTCACCTGGGTGGGCGAGACCGGCGACAAGGCCGAGCTGCTGACGAAGGCCCAGGTCCCGACCGACGGCCGGATCAACACCGTGATGCAGGCGATCCGGGCCGGCGCCACCGCCGAGGAGGTGTTCGACGCCACGAAGATCGACCCGTGGTTCGTCGACCAGCTCTTCCTGATCAACGAGATCGCCGTCGAGCTCGCCGAGGGCGACAAGCTCGACCCGGAGCTGCTGCGGCACGCCAAGCGGCACGGCTTCTCCGACCAGCAGATCGGCGAGATCCGCGGCCTGAAGCCGGACGTGGTCCGCGAGGTCCGGCACGCGCTCGGCATCCGCCCGGTGTTCAAGACCGTCGACACCTGCGCCGCCGAGTTCGCCGCCAAGACCCCGTACTTCTACTCGTCCTACGACGAGGAGACCGAGGTCGCGTCGCGGACCAAGCCCGCCGTGATCATCCTCGGCTCGGGCCCGAACCGGATCGGCCAGGGCATCGAGTTCGACTACTCCTGCGTGCACGCGTCCTTCGCGCTGGCCGACGCCGGGTACGAGACCGTGATGGTCAACTGCAACCCGGAGACCGTCTCCACCGACTACGACACCTCCGACCGGCTGTACTTCGAGCCGCTCACCCTGGAGGACGTGCTGGAGATCGTCCACGCCGAGCAGCAGGCCGGACCGCTGGCCGGCGTGATCGTCCAGCTCGGCGGCCAGACCCCGCTGGGCCTGGCGCAGGCGCTCAAGGACAACGGCGTGCCGGTGGTCGGCACCTCGCCCGAGGCGATCCACCTCGCCGAGGAGCGCGGCGCGTTCGGCCGGGTGCTGCGCGACGCGGGCCTGCCCGCGCCCAAGCACGGCACCGCCTTCTCCTTCGAGGAGGCCAAGGCGATCGCCGACGAGATCGGCTACCCGGTCCTCGCCCGCCCGTCCTACGTGCTCGGCGGCCGCGGCATGGAGATCGTCTACGACGAGCCCTCCCTCGCCTCCTACCTCGAGCGGCACGCCGGCCTGATCTCCGAGCACCCGGTGCTGATCGACCGTTTCCTCGACGACGCGGTGGAGATCGACGTCGACGCGCTCTACGACGGCGAGGAGCTCTACCTCGGCGGCGTGATGGAGCACATCGAGGAGGCCGGCATCCACTCCGGCGACTCGGCCTGCGCGCTGCCGCCGATCACCCTCGGCGGGTTCGACATCAAGCGGCTGCGCCAGGCCACCGAGGGCATCGCCCAGGGCGTCGGCGTGCGCGGCCTGATCAACATCCAGTTCGCGCTGTCCGGCGACATCCTGTACGTGCTCGAGGCCAACCCGCGCGCCTCCCGCACCGTGCCGTTCACCTCCAAGGCCACCGCGGTGCCGCTGGCCAAGGCCGCCGCCCGGATCTCGCTCGGCGCGACCATCGCCGAGCTGCGCGCCGAGGGCCTGCTGCCCCGGGAGGGCGACGGCGGCACGCTGCCGGCCGACGCGCCGATCTCGGTCAAGGAGGCCGTGATGCCGTGGTCGCGCTTCCGCGACGTGCACGGCCGCGGCGTCGACACCGTGCTCGGCCCGGAGATGCGCTCCACCGGCGAGGTCATGGGCATCGACCGGGTCTTCGGCACCGCGTACGCGAAGTCGCAGTCCGGCGCGTACGGCGCGCTGCCCACCAAGGGCAAGGTGTTCGTCTCGGTCGCCAACCGCGACAAGCGCAACCTGGTCTTCCCGGCCCGCGCGCTGGTCGAGCTCGGCTTCGAGCTGCTCGCCACCGCCGGCACCGCCGAGGTGCTGCAGCGGGCCGGCATCCCCGCCACCGTGGTGCGCAAGCACAGCGACGGGGTGGGCCCGAACGGCGAGAAGACCATCGTCCAGCTGATCCACGAGGGCGGCGTCGACCTCATCATCAACACGCCGTACGGCACCGGCGGCCGGATGGACGGCTACGAGATCCGCACCGCCGCGGTCTCCCGCGGCGTCCCCTGCCTGACGACCGTTCAGGCGATGGGCGCGGCGGTGCAGGGCATCGACGCGCTGCTGCGCGGCGAGGTCGGCGTGATGTCGCTGCAGGAGCACGCGGCGCTGATCAACGCCGGCCGCTAGGCCGTCAGCCGTGGGGGGCACACCGGTCTCGGGTGCCCCCCACTCCCATGTCCTCGTCGAAAAGGAGCCCCCCGCCGGTGTACAAGCTGCTGTTCAACCTGCTGTTCAAGAAGATGGACCCGGAGAAGGCCCACCACCTGGCGTTCTTCTGGATCCGGCTGGCGCAGTCGGTCCCCGGGGTGCGCTCGCTGGTGCGGGCGGTGCTCGCGCCGCGCGACCCGAAGCTGCGCACCGCCGCGCTGGGCCTGGACCTGCCGGGACCGTTCGGGCTCGGCGCGGGCTTCGACAAGGACGGCATCGGCATCGACGGCCTGTCGATGCTGGGCTTCGACTTCGTGGAGATCGGCACCGTCACCGGTGAGCCGCAGCCCGGCAACCCCACGCCTCGGCTGTTCCGGCTGGTCGAGGACCGGGCGCTGATCAACCGGATGGGCTTCAACAACCAGGGCTCGGCCCGGGTCGCCGCCCGGCTCGCCGCGCGCCCGCACACCAGCAGCACCCCGGTGATCGGCGTCAACATCGGCAAGACCAAGGTCGTCCCGGAGGACGAGGCCACCGCCGACTACCTGAAGTCCGCCAAGGCCCTCGCCCCGTACGCCGACTACCTGGTCGTCAACGTCTCCTCGCCGAACACCCCCGGCCTGCGCAACCTGCAGGCCGTGCAGGTGCTCGGGCCGCTGCTGTGGGACGTCCGCAAGGCCGCCGACGAGGTGACCAACCACCACGTGCCGCTGCTGGTGAAGATCGCCCCCGACCTCGCCGACGAGGACATCGACGAGATCGCCGACATGGCGCTGCACCTCGGCCTGGACGGCATCATCGCCACCAACACCACCATCGGCCGCGAGGGCCTGCTGACCCCGGCCGCGCGGATCGAGGAGATCGGCATGGGCGGCCTGTCCGGCGCCCCGCTGAAGGCGCGCTCGTTGGAGGTGCTGGAGCGGCTGCGCAAGCGCACCGACGGACGCCTGACCATCGTGTCGGTCGGCGGCATCGAGACCGCCGAGGACGCCTGGCAGCGGATCCTGGCCGGCGCGGACCTGGTCCAGGGCTACTCGGCCTTCATCTACCAGGGTCCGTTCTGGATGCGAAAGGTTCACAAGGGCCTCTCCGCGCGACTGCGTACCGCGGGGTACGCATCGATCGGCGAGGCGGTGGGCAAGGGAAACCGCTGAGCGGAGCCGGCGCCCGGGTGGACGTGGCGGACGGCGCCACGGCGAGCGGAAGGAGCGGGGAGATGGCCAATCCGGTGGTCGCCCGGGCCGAGGTGGTCGGCTCTCGGGCCGAGGGCCCGTACCGGCGGGTGACGGTGCGCTGCGCGACGGCGGCGGCCCGGTTCAGACCCGGGCACTTCGCCGCCCTCGCCGCGCCGCCCGGCGCCGAGGACGTGCTGCGCCGCGGCGCGGCGATCCTGCGCGCCGACGGCGACACCCTCGACCTGCTGCTGCCGGACGAGCCCGCCGCACCGGTCCTCGACCTGATCGCCCCGCTCGGCACCCCCTTCCCGCTGCCCGACGCCCCGGCCTGCGCCCTGCTGGTCGGCGAGGGCGCCGACGCCGGGCCGCTGCTCGCCCTCGCCGAACGGCTGCTGGACGCCGGCGGCCAGGTCGCCTTCGTCCTCGCCGCGCCCAGCGCCGGACGGCTGTACGGCGCGGAGCGGGCCCGCGAGCTCACCCCCGACGTCCTGGTGCTCACCGAGGACGGCAGCGCCGGGCTGCCGCTGGCCGCCGACACCGCCGCCGCGCTGCTCGACCAGGCGCTCGCCGCGATCGGCGCCGACCTGGTCTACGCCGCCGCCGGCCCCGAGCTGCTGGCCGCGGTCAGCGCGGTCGCCACCGGCCGCGGGGTGCGCTGCTGGACGGCACTGGCCGCCGACACCCCGTGCGGCACCGGGCTGTGCCTGGGCTGCGTGCTGCCGGTCCGGGACGCCGACGGGGTGAGCCGGCTGGTGCGGGCCTGCACCGAGGGGCCGGTCTTCGACGGCGCCCGGGTGCGCTGGGCCGACCTCGGCCGGGTCCCGGCCGACCTGGAAGGAGCCCGGCCGTGACCGACCGGCAGGACGCCACGCTGGTGATGGACCGTCAGGGAGTCGACCTGAGCGCCCCGTTCGGGTCCACCGTGCTGCCCAACCCGCTGAGCACCGCGGCCGGCTGCGCGGGCTTCGGCCGGGAACTCGCCCGGTTCACCCCGCTCGACGAACTCGGCACCCTCACCACCCGCACCGTGCTGCTGCGGCCAAGCGCCGGGCTGGCCGCGCCGCGGATCGTCGCCACCCCCGCCGGGCTGCTCAACGCGATCGGCCACCAGGGCCCCGGCATCGAGCGCTTCCTCGCCCGCGACCTGCCGTGGCTGGCCGAGCGCGGGGTGCGCACCGTGGTCTCCCTCGCGGGGGAGCGGCTGGAGGAGTTCGCGGAACTCGCCGCCCGGCTCGGCGGCCAGCCCGGCGTCACCGGCCTGGAACTCAACATCTCCGCCCCCAACAGCGCCGACCGCGGCCTGATGTTCGCCGCCAACCCGGCGATCAGCTACGACGTGGTGCGGGCGGTGAAGGAGGTCACCGACCCGGCGCTGCCGGTCTACGCCAAGCTCTCCCCGGACGCCGCCGCGATCACCGAGGTGGCCGCCGCCTGCGTCGCGGCCGGCGCGGACGGCCTGTCGATGGTGAACACCGCGCAGGGCATGGCGATCGACCTGGACGCGGCCCGGCCCGCCCTGGCGGCCGGCTTCGGCGGACTGTCCGGCCCGGCACTGCGGCCGATCGCGGTGCGCTGCGTCTACCAGGTGCACGCCGCGATGCGGGCCGGCCGGATGCCCGCGGTGCCGATCCTCGCCATGGGCGGGGTGCGCACCGGACGCGACGCGCTGGAGTTCACGCTGGCCGGGGCGTCCGGCGTGGCGGTCGGCTCGGCGCTGCTGCACGACCCCACCGCCCCGCTGCGGATCCTCGACGAACTGCGCGCCGAACTGGCCGCCCGCAAGCTTGCGAAGTACACCGACGCGGTGGGCTTGGCCCACCGCACGACGACGAAAGACAGCGATGACTGACACCGCGACCACCCCGTTCGGCGCCCGCCTGCGCACCGCCCTCGACACCCGCGGCCAGCTCTGCGTCGGCATCGACCCGCACGGCTCGCTGCTCACCGCCTGGGGGCTGAACGACGACCTGGCGGGCCTGGAGTCCTTCTCCCGCACCGTGGTGGAGGCGCTCGCCGACCGGGTCGCGGTGCTCAAGCCGCAGTCGGCGTTCTTCGAGCGCTTCGGCTCCCGCGGCATCGCGGTGCTGGAGCGCACCGTCGCCGACGCCCGCGCCGCGGGCGCGCTGGTGCTGATGGACGCCAAGCGCGGCGACATCGGCTCCACCATGGCCGCCTACGCGGAGACCTTCCTGGCCCCGGACAGCCCGCTGTTCTCCGACGCGCTCACGGTCAGCCCGTACCTGGGCTTCGGTTCGCTGCAGCCCGCCGTCGACCTGGCCAACGCCTCCGGCTGCGGCCTGTTCGCGCTGGCGCTGACCTCCAACCCGGAGGGCCACGAGGTGCAGCGCGCGGTCGGCGCGGACGGCGAGAGCGTGGCGCAGGCGGTGCTGCGCCGGCTCGCGGCGGAGAACGCGGGCGTGCAGCCGCTGGGCTCCTTCGGCGCGGTGGTCGGCGCGACCCTCGCCGAGGCGGGCGTCGACCTGGCGATCAACGGCCCGCTGCTGGCCCCCGGCGTGGGCGCGCAGGGCGCCACCGCGAAGGACCTGCCGCGGGTCTTCGGCGACCAGGTGCGCAACGTGGTGCCCTCGGTCAGCCGTGACGTGCTGCGCCACGGGCCGTCGGTGGCGGCCCTCCGGGAGGCCGCCAAGGTGTTCGTCGACGATGTGAGGGCCGTCACAAACGCCTGACCAACTGGCCGCTCCAGCGGTTGTTTTGCCCGGAAAAGTCCTGGGTCGGCCCCGGCTGACCAGGACTTTTCGTGTTCTTTTCCTGACGCGGCGGCCCAAGTTGGGTAGTGTCCGGCGGTAGGACGCCAGTTGGCCGCGATTTCGGTCGCTGCCGCAGGTCAGAGCCTGGCTGCAGGTGATCGCCTGTCGGCGTCCGGGCACCACCAGTCATTGCTCATCCCTTCCATCCACACCTGAGGTGAACGGCGTGGCTCTTCCGCCCCTTACTCCCGAACAGCGCACCGCCGCGCTCGCCAAGGCCGCCGAGGCTCGTCGGAAGCGTGCCGACGTCAAGAACCGGCTGAAGCACTCGGGTGCCTCGCTGCACGACGTCATCAAGGCCGGCAAGTCCGATGACGAGGTCATCGGCAAGATGAAGGTCTCCGCCCTGCTGGAGTCCCTGCCCGGCGTCGGCAAGGTGCGCGCCAAGCAGATCATGGAGCGCCTTGGCATCTCCGAGAGCCGCCGGGTGCGCGGCCTCGGTACGAACCAGATCGCTTCCCTGGAGCGCGAGTTCGGCGGCGCCGCCTCCTGAACGGAGGCCGGTGTCGGCGGAACGTCCGCGATCCGGGATAATCGGTACATGAGTGAGCGTCCGCGGCTGACCGTGCTCTCCGGCCCCTCCGGGGTCGGCAAGAGCACGGTCGTCGCTCATATGAGGAAGCAGTTCCCCGAGGTCTGGCTGTCGGTGTCGGCGACGACCCGGCACCCGCGCCCCGGCGAGCGGGACGGCGTGCAGTACCACTTCGTCGACCACGACCAGTTCGACAAGCTGGTCGCCAACGGCGAGCTGCTGGAGTGGGCGGTGTTCGCCGGCAACCGGTACGGGACGCCGCGGCAGGCCGTGCTCGACAAGCTCGACAAGGGCGAGCCGGTGCTGCTGGAGATCGACCTGCAGGGCGCCCGGCAGGTGAAGGAGTCCATGCCGGAGGCGCAGCTGGTCTTCCTGGCGCCGCCGAGCTGGGACGAGCTGGTCCGCCGGCTGACCGGCCGCGGCACCGAGCCGCAGGAGGTCATCGACGAGCGGCTGGCCGTCGCGAAGGTCGAGCTGGCCGCCGAGGCGGAGTTCGACACGACGCTTGTCAACACCTCCGTCGAGCAGGTAGCGGCCGAACTGCTAGCCTTGCTCGGTGTAGCCTGACCGGATCGGCTGCATCCAGCCGGTTCTTTCAGAAAATTACTTCGGAAGGTTTTCGCGTGTCCTCTTCGATGACCGCGCCTGAGGGCATCATCAACCCGCCGATCGACGAGCTGCTCGAGGCCACCGACTCCAAGTACAGCCTGGTGATCTACGCGGCCAAGCGTGCCCGCCAGATCAACGCGTACTACTCCCAGCTGGGCGAGGGCCTGCTGGAGTACGTCGGCCCGCTGGTCGACACCCACGTGCACGAGAAGCCGCTGTCGATCGCGCTGCGCGAGATCAACGCCGGCCTGCTCACCGCCGAGGCCATCGAGGGCGCCTGAGCCCCAGCGCTCTGCACCCGAGCCCCAGCGCTCTGCACCGAGGGCCCGCCGGACGCGAACCGCGTCCGGCGG
>NZ_JBFAQR010000072.1:0-35007 GCF_040678815.1 Kitasatospora sp. NPDC049285
GCGGCATGGGCAAGACCTGTGTCTGTGGCGCCGAGGAACTCGAGGTCGACACCAAGAACCGCAAGTTCACCACGGCCGACGGCCATGTCGTCCACGAAGGCGACGTGGTGTCCATCGACGGCGCCAACGGCAAGGTGTACCTGGGCGAGGTCCCGGTCCTGCCGTCCCCGGTGGTCGAGTACTTCGAGGGCACCCTGCACGCCGGCGCCGACGTCCAGGGCGGACTGGTCCAGGCCGTGCACCGCCTGATGTCGCACGCCGACGGCCGTCGCCGCCTCGCGGTACGCGCCAACGCCGACAACGCCGAGGACGCGAACCGCGCCCGCCGGTACGGTGCCCAGGGCATCGGCCTGTGCCGCACCGAGCACATGTTCCTCGGCGAGGAGCGGCGCAAGGAGGTCGAGCACCTGATCCTGGCGGACAACGACAAGGACCGCGAGACCGCGCTGTCCAGCCTGCTGCCGCTGCAGAAGGGCGACTTCCTGGAGCTGTTCCAGTCGATGGACGGGCTCCCGGTGACGGTCCGTCTGCTCGACCCGCCGCTTCACGAGTTCCTTCCCGACATCACCGAGCTGTCGGTGCGCGTCGCCCTCGCCGAGGCCCGCAAGGACCCGAACGAGAACGACCTGCGCCTGCTCCAGGCCGTGCACCGCCTGCACGAGGCCAACCCGATGCTGGGTCTGCGCGGCGTTCGCCTCGGCCTGGTCATCCCCGGCCTGTTCGGCATGCAGGTCCGGGCCATCGCCGAGGCCGCGGCCGAGCGGAAGCTGGCGGGCGGCGACCCGCGCCCCGAGGTGATGATCCCGCTGGTCGGCACCGTCCAGGAGCTGGAGCTGGTCCGCGACGAGTGCGAGCGGGTGCTCGCCGAGGTCGCCGCCTCCACCCGCGTCAACCTGGACATCAAGCTCGGCACCATGATCGAGCTGCCGCGTGCCGCCGTGACGGCCGGTCAGATCGCCGAGGCCGCCGACTTCTTCTCCTTCGGCACCAACGACCTGACCCAGACCGTCTGGGGCTTTTCCCGCGACGACGTCGAGGCCTCGTTCTTCACGGCCTACCTGGAGAAGGGCATCTTCGGCGTCAGTCCGTTCGAGACCATCGACCGCGACGGCGTCGGCGCCCTGGTCAAGAACGCCGCCCAGGCCGGTCGGGCCACCCGCCCCGACCTCAAGCTCGGCGTCTGCGGCGAGCACGGCGGTGACCCCGACTCGGTCCACTTCTTCCACGAGGTGGGGCTGGACTACGTATCCTGCTCTCCCTTCCGGATTCCGGTGGCGCGCCTGGAAGCGGGCCGCGCCGCCATCGAGACGGCGGGAAGCGACTCGCGCTGACACGAAACAGCGCGATTCACTGACCGCAACCCCTCCGTCGGGGAGGGGCGTACGGCGGAGCTCGGCGCAGGAGAGCCGCCGTACGTAGCAGCCGGGGCGGGAACGGACAATGGCGTCCGCTCCCGCCCCGGTTTCGTTGTGCCCCGGCTGCGGAGCTGCCCGTCCGTGTGAACCCGATACGGCAAGCTGGGCCCATGAGCAGCCGAAACCGCCTGATCACCCTCGCATTCCTGGTCGTCCTCGGCATCGGGGCCGCGGTGGCCGCCCTCCTGGGAGGCAGTGGCTCAGGCAGTCCGACCGCCGCGAAGTCCCCGTCCGCCCGAGCCTCGTGGGTCCCCACCAGTCAGGCGCTCGCCGACGTCTGCCGCAGCCGACTGCCGGCGCAGGCCCAGGACACCCTCGGCCTGATCACCAAGGGCGGTCCCTACCCCTACCGCTCCGACGGCATCGTCTTCGAGAACCGCGAGAGCCGGCTGCCCCGCCAGAACAAGGGCTACTACCACGAGTTCACCGTGGTCACCCCGGGCTCGGACGACCGTGGCACCCGACGGATCGTCACCGGCAGTGCGGGCGAGCAGTACTGGACGGCCGACCACTACGCCACCTTTCAGGAGATCGACGCCCGCTGCTGACGCACCCTCATCCGGCACCGCGAGAGTTCCCTCGGAAAATAACTTTCCACTCCGGAAAGTATGTGACAGAGTGCCAGTACTTGATTCGGCGACGGGCCGGATCTGACGGGACGTCCACTCGGGGGAGTCGATGGCTGACGACAAGTACCTCACCCACCAGGAGACCGCGGCGCTCTCGCCCGCCGAAGCGCTCGCCCTCGCCGGCCGCGCCCGAGCGGCAGCCCGGCGGCCCGCGCCGTTGCCCTGGTGGTACGGGCCGGGCATCGGAGCGTCCTTCGCCGCCTACGGGGCGGCGCTCGGGCAGAGCTTCCGCCACCAGTGGCAGTGGCTGATACCGCTGTGCGCGCTCGGCCTGGTCGTGGTGCTCGCGGTGATAGTGCGAGTGGCGGCCCGCGCCAGCGGAGTCGCCAGGCTCGCCGAGCGCGGCCTTCCGCCGCACACGTTCCCTGCACTCGGCGCGGTCGTCCTCGTCGCAGCCGTGGCAGGGCTCGCCACCTGGCTGGTCAGCGGCGACCAACGATGGGCGATAACCGCCGCAGGCGCCGCCGGAGGGCTGGCGCTCTGGGGCGTCATCAGCCTGATCAACCGTCAAGTCAAGGAGCAGACCATGAGCAGCGAGCAGTGAACGGACTGGACCCCATACTCCACCAGCCCACCAAGCTCACCGTCCTGGCGTTCCTCAGCGGATGCCTGGAGGCCGAGTTCTCGGTGGTCCGGGACTACTGCCAGGTCTCGGACTCGGTGCTCAGCAAGACCGCGTCCAGCCTGGAGGCGTCCGGCTATCTCCGAGCCCGCAAGGGATACGTGGGCAAGCGGCCCCGCACGTGGCTCTCGGCCACCGAGCGCGGCCGAGCCGTCCTCGCGGCCCACCTCGCTGCACTCCAGCAGCTCGCCGCCGCCGCCGAGGCGGCCGGGGCCGAGGCCGGCCCGGAGGAGGGATGATCCAGCAGCCGACGTGCGCCGCGCAGCCGGCGGAGTGTCAGATCGATCACATCGAAGGAGCGGAGGTGAGGCGAACCCCCATGGTTGCCCGGCTCCTTGACAACTCGACAGAGTGTCCAAGCCGCACAGCCCCGTGCATGCCACCGGGGTGATCAGGCGGAGCGGGTTCGCCGCACCGTCCGATCACCCCGGTGGGGTCCGGCTCACCGCACCCGCGGGAGCCGGAAGGGCCGTCTCAGGCGGCCGGGATCAGGGAGCCGCCGATCATCGACTCGCCGACCAGGGAGCCGCCGTGTCTAAGGCACTCCTGGTTGAGCGGCGCCGGGTCGGGCGCGCTGGGCGAGGTCGCGGCGGCGATCCGCAGCTCGATGATGTCGCGGACGGCCGGCCACTCCTCGTCCAGGATCGAGTAGAACGCGGTGGACCGAACCACCCCGTCAAGGCCGCGCGAGTGCGCTCGGCGCACCCCTTCGGGGGTGGCTCCGAGGCGCTCGATCGCGATCCGCGAGCGGGTGTTGCGGGCATCCGCCCGCAGGGAGATCCGCCGAACGCTCCACTGCTCGAAGGCGTACCGCAGCATCAGCAGCTTGGCCTCGGTGTTGATGCCGGTGCCCTGCGCCCGCGGCGAAAGCCAGGTATTCCCGATCTCTGCCGCGTCCGGAACCGCTTCCTGCGGATCTCCGTAGGGCACCCCCGGCATCGGCGGCCACACCAGCGGACCCTGCCAGTAGTCCAGTTCCAGGAACCGGGTCGAGCCGACCACCCGGTTCTCGGCGACGCTCACCGTCGCGAAGGGCAGGGACCGGCCCGCCGCCTGATCAGCGAGGGCGCGCGCGATGTAATCCCGGGCGGCTTCGAGGCCGTGCGGGACAGGGGTGAAGGCGTAGGTCGTACGGTCCTCAGCGCCTGCCTCGGCCAGGGCCGGGGCGTGGTACTCGGCGAGGGGCTCCAGCCGCACGGTGCGGCCGTAGAGGGTGACGGGTACGGGCACGGATCCTTCGGTCCTTCGGCGGTCGTCGGGGCCCGCGTGCCGGGTTCGCGGCTCGAGGGCAGTGGTCGTTCGCCCCGGCCCCGGAGGCGGCCGACCGGGCTCGCCACGCCAGAGGCTCGGGCGTGCGGCGGGTCGGCGGCCCGGAGGCGGGCAGCGCGGTGCCGGTACGGACACGGGTCTACGGACCGATCCGGCGGGATGAGCGACGGGACAGTGTGCGTCCGCGAGATGGCCGAGAGAGAAACGAGATCACGAAGCGAAGCAGGCGGCCAGGTGAAGGCAAGGTGCGCAGAGAGTGGCTGGCCGCGCAAACGGACCGGGGCGTGGCCCACGACGTGACAGACGGCGTGGCGCGACGACGCGACGATGCGAGGCAGCGAGAGGACGATACCCGCCAGAAGGCGGTGCGTCACTTCGCGGCGCGCCAACGAGCGCGCGCGGATCCTTTCGGCACGCCGTGACGCCCTGCCATAGTACCCTCCGGCTGCCACGCCACGCCCACGACCAGCGGCTTTATCGGAAGGTGAGAGGATTTGAGAGACGGCGTGAAGACTCGGGCTGGGGCGGGAATGTCAGCGAGCCGCCGCACGCTGGACAGAGCAGATCAGAAAGCATTCCGCGACGACGATACGGAACGGGGTTGGGTGCACCGTGCGTGATCCCAAGGAGCTGTACGAGCTGGAACCACAGGGGGTGACGGCCCTCGCGGCGGCACGCGCCGCGGCCGAGGCGGGCACCGGTCTTGTGCTGCTGTACCACTTCGAGGGCTTCATGGACGCGGGCGAGGCCGGCGACCAGGTGGTGACCCACCTGCTGGAGCACGGATCGCCGCAGGTGGTGGCCCGTTTCGACCACGACCGGCTGGTGGACTACCGAGCCCGCCGCCCCGTGATGACCTTCGACCGTGAGAGCTGGACGGACTACGACCCGCCGGAGATCCTGCTCCAGTTGGTGCGTGACTCGGTGGGAGCGCCGTTCCTGGTGCTCACTGGCCCCGAGCCGGACACCGAGTGGGAGCTGTTCACCGCAGCCGTCCGGGACCTGGTCGAGCGCTTCGAGGTCCGGCTCTCCGTCGCCTTCCACGGCATCCCGATGGGCGTGCCGCACACCCGCCCGGTCGGCCTCACCCCGCACGGCAACCGGCTCGACCTGTCCACCGGCCACCCCAAGTGGTTCGACCAGGCGCAGGTGCCGGGGAGCGCCCAGGCGCTGGTGGAGTACCGGCTCTCCGAGTCCGGGCACGACGTCCTCGGCTTCTCCGCCCACGTGCCGCACTACATCGCGCGCTCGGCCTACCCGGCGGCCGCGGTGGCGATCCTGGAGGCGGTCCAGTCCGCCACCGGGCTGGTCCTGCCCGGCAGTGAACTGCGCGGCCGGGTCGACGAGGTCAACGCCGAGATCGACAGCCAACTCGCTGAGGGCGACGGCGATCTGCGCTCCGCGATCCAGGGCATGGAAGGCCAGTACGACGCGGTTTCCGGCGCGGTCGGCAGGGAGAGCCTGCTCGCCGAGGCGGCCGACCTCCCCTCCGCCGACGAGCTGGGCCGGCGGTTCGAGGAGTTCCTGGCTGAGCACGAGCGCGGCGCCGAGTAGGTGCGCCGGGGGATCCTGGTCGTCGCCGCGGCGGCCCTGATAGGCGTGGCCGGTTGCAGCGGCGGGGGTAACCCGAAGCCCGGCCCTGACAAGGCGTCCCCGACTGCATCGGCGACCCGGATCACCGGGCCGTACGTGGCGCTCGGGGACTCCTACACCTCGGGGCTGCGCATCCCGCCACAAGGCGGCACCCCGGAAGGCTGCGGGCGCTCCGGGGTCAACTACCCGTCGTTGGTGGCGCGGCAGCTCGATCTGAGTGCCTTCACGGACGTGAGCTGCAGTGGAGCGCGGACGGGGGACCTGACGGCGGCTCAACAGACCAGTGGCGGGGCCAACCCGCCGCAGCTGGACGCGCTGACCTCGGCCACCCGGCTGGTGACGCTGGGGATCGGCGGCAACGACGCCGGGTTCCTGGACGTGATCGGCCGCTGCGCGATGGAGAACGTGAAGCACGTTCTGCTCGGTGGGGGCTCCGACGCCCCGTGCCGGGCGTACTACACCACCGGCGGCGGGCGGAACGAAGTCCAGCAGAAGGTGGATGCCACCGGGGAGTGGCTCACCGCCGCCCTGGGTGAGATCAAGCGCCGGGCACCTGACGCCAAGGTGCTCCTCGTCGGCTATCCGGCTCTGCTCCCGCAGGATCCGGCGACCTGCTCCGCCACGTTGGGCGACGACATCGCGGCCGGCGATGTGAGATTCGTCGCGGCGCAGGAACAGCAGCTGAACGCGATGCTTAGGCAACGGGCCGAGGCGGCCGGGGTGGCCTTCATCGACACCTACACGGCCTCGTCAGGACACGACATGTGCGCCGCGCCCGGCACCCGTTGGATCGAGCCCCCGGAGCCCACCCAGGGCCTGGCTCCGATCCACCCGAACGCCCAGGGCCAGCAAGGGATGGCGGCTGCCGTGCTCGGCGCGCTGAGGTAGTGGCGCTGACCCCGTCGTCCGATCCCGCCGCCCGGAGCGGGCGGCGGGATCGGGGCGGAGCTGATCGGGGGCCGGTGGGGCCTTGGTCAGGCCGTGCGGACCGAGTGGACGGCGATCCGGACGGTGTCGTCGTCCAGGCACTCTCCGGTGAGCAGGTCGAATCGCTGCTTCAGCAGCGGCGACGCGACGTAGACCCGGCCGTCCGCGGTGGAGCCGAGCAGGCCGCGCGAGAGCACGTACGCCCCGGTGAACGGATCCCGGTTGTCGGTGGCGTAGAGCCGGTCGTTGCCGTCCCGGAAGACCGCGGCCTGACGGCCGTCCGGCAGCAGCACGGCCACACCCCGGCCGGGCACGAGCAGCTCCGGGTCGCAGACCGGTGCCCAGCCGGCGCCGGCGAGCAGTTCGATCCGTAGGGCGGAGGCGGTGGTGGTCATCGGGCTTCCTCCAGGAGACGGGTGGCGGAGAGCGGTGCGTTGTCGGGGTCGAGGGCGGCGAGCAGCTGCTCCTCGGTGGCCAGCAGCACCAGGTCGGGCTTGATCTGGTCCCGCTCGGGGGTGAAGCGGATGCTCGGGTCGGGAACCCCGGGGGCGTTGACGAAGGAGACGAAGCGGCGCATCCGCTCCGGGTCGGCCAGGGTGGCCGCCCACTCGTCCTGGTAGTCCTCGATGTGATGCGCCATCAGCGCCTGCAGCTCGTCGGCGATTCCGAGCGAGTCCTCGACCACCACCTCGCGGACGTGGTCCAGCCCGCCGTCGATCCGCTCCAGCCAGGTGGAGGTGCGCTCCAGCCGGTCCGCGGTGCGGATGTAGAACATCAGGAAGCGGTCGATCAGCCGGATCAACTGCTCATCGTCCAGGTCCTGGGCCAACAGGTCGGCGTGCCGGGGAGTGGCGCCGCCGTTGCCGCCGACGTAGAGGTTCCAGCCGTTGGTGGTGGCGATGACGCCGAAGTCCTTGCCGCGGGCCTCGGCGCACTCCCGGGCGCAGCCGGAGACGGCGGACTTCAGCTTGTGCGGGGACCGCAGGCCCCGGTAGCGCAGTTCGAGCTGGATCGCCATGGCGACCGAGTCCTGCACGCCGTAGCGGCACCACGTCGAGCCGACGCAGGACTTCACCGTGCGCAGCGACTTCCCGTAGGCGTGGCCGGACTCGAACCCGGCCGCCACCAGGCGGCTCCAGATCCGCGGCAACTGGTCGACGCTGGCACCGAACAGGTCGATCCGCTGACCACCGGTGATCTTGGTGTAGAGGCCGAACTCCTGGGCCACCTCGCCGATCACGATCAGCTTGTCCGGAGTGATCTCACCGCCGGGGATCCGCGGCACCACCGAGTAGGACCCGTTCTTCTGCAGGTTGGCCAGGAAGTGGTCGTTGGTGTCCTGCAGAGCGCTCTGCTCGCCGTCGAGGATGTGACCGGAGGCCTCCAGCTCGGGTGCCAGCGAGGCGATGATCGAGGCCACCGTCGGCTTGCAGATCTCGCAGCCCTCGGCGCCCTCCGGGGCGCGGCCGTGCTCGGCGAGCAGCTGACGGTGCGTCGCGATCCGCCGCACCAGGACGATCTCGTACAGCTCGGCGCGGGTGTGCGCGAAGCACGGGCACAGGCCCTTGTCGACCTCGACTCCGCTCGCCTCCAGCTCGTCGGCGATGATCGTGCCGAGCAGCTTCACGCAGGAGCCGCAGTTGGTGCCGGCCCGGGTGCACTTCTTCACCTCGGGGACGGTGGTGCAGTCGTGGTCGGTGACGGCGGCCCGGATCGTGCCCTTGGTGACGTTGTTGCAGCTGCAGATCACCGCGTCGTCTGGCAGGGCGGAACTGCCCAGCGACACCGCGGAGTCCACCCCGGCGGGGAGGACGAGCGACTCGGCGGGGACGGGCAGCGGCTTGCCGGTGCCGGCCAGCGGTCGGAGCGTCGCGTAGGCGGAGGCGTCGCCGACCAGGATGCCGCCGAGCAGTGCACCCTCGCCGGTGACCACCAGCTTCTTGTAGACGCCGCTGCGGGAGTCGGAGTACACCACGTCGAGTGCGCCGGGGGTGGTGCCGAAGGCGTCGCCGAAGCTGGCGACGTCCACCCCGAGGAGCTTCAGCTTGGTGGAGAGGTCCGCGCCGGTGAACGGCTGGGCGGCCTGTTCAGCGAGCTGCTGGGCCACCGAGACGGCCATCTCGTACCCGGGGGCGACCAGGCCGTACACCCGGCCGTCGACCGCGAGGGCGCACTCGCCGATCGCGTAGACGTGCTCGTCGGAGGTGCGGCAGTGTGCGTCCACCGCGATGCCGCCGCGCTCACCGACTGTCAGGCCGGCCTCCCGGGCCAGCTGGTCGCGGGGGCGGACACCGGCGGAGAACACCACCAGTTCGGTCGCCAGCTCCGAGTCGTCGGTGAAGGACATGCCGACCGCGCGGCCCTCGGAGACGGTGATCGACTTGGTGCCGATCCCGGTGTGGACCACCACGCCCAACGACTCGATGGTCCGTCGCAGCGCTGCGCCGCCGGCCTCGTCGACCTGCACGGGCATCAGACGCGGTGCGAACTCCACCACGTGGGTCTCCAGCCCGAGGCCCTTGAGCGCACCGGCCGCCTCCAGCCCGAGCAGGCCGCCGCCGACCACCGCGCCCACCGTGGCCCGGGCGGCGTACGACTCGATCGCCTGGAGGTCCTCGATGGTGCGGTAGACGAAGCACCCCTCGGCGTCCCGGCCGTCGACCGGGGGCACGAAGGGGTAGGAACCGGTGGCCAGCACCAGCGTGTCGTAAGCGATGGTGTGCCCGGCGGCCGTGGTGACGGTCCGGGCCGCCGGGTCGAGTGAGACGGCGGGGGAGGAGAGGTGCACCTCGTACCCGTGCCGATCGGTGAAGCCTTCTTCGGCGAGCAGCAGGTCCTCGGCGCTCTTGCCGGAGAAGTAGGAGGTCAGTCCGACCCGGTCGTAGGCCGGGCGGGGTTCCTCGGCGAGGACGACGACCCGGTAGCGGTCGGCGGCTCCGGTGTCGGCCAGGGCTTCCAGGAAGCGGTGGCCGACCATGCCGTAGCCGACCAGGAGCAGTGTGGGCTTGGCAGTGGTCATCGGGAAGTCCCTCCGAGGTCGTGCTCCGGGTGGCGAGCAGCTGGAGCTGGCGGGCTGACGGGGCGTCGACCGACCGGGTGGGCGATGATCCGGCGGTAGAGGACACCGGCGCCTCCGGTCCGTCGGAGGCTGCCGCCCGGGTGTGTCCTAGGCCGTGAGGAGCCCGGTCGCTGTCATGGCTCAGAGCATGGTCGGAGGGTGTTACCCGACCGGTGCCACCCTGTTTCGCCACCGGAACTTCGACCTCATCATCTCCCCGGGCCAGTTGTGAGAGCACCACCGACGGGGCGCTCTGGTGCCGGACTCGCGACTCCGTTCGACAGTTCGGAGCTCGCTCGTGCGTTCAGTGGAGCTGAGTGATGATCAGGCCCCTTTAGCAGGTGGGAGATGGGTGAGGAGGGGCAACCAGCGATCCTGAACGGGATTCGCGGAGAAGTCGGTACGGTCCGGGGTCCGAGTGCGTACTCTGCAGTACAGGGGAGCGGATTCGGACATCCGGTCCGAGTCAAGCCGGGGGCTGGCATGGCGGCAGACACGGGTGTGAGCGGCCGGACTGCCCACTCCGTTGTGCTGACACCACCACCACGGCGATCACGACCGGCAAGGCCCCGTCACCCGGCCCCGTCACCCCGCCTTGCGCAGCATCGCGGGTGGGAGCGGCACGGCTTTCTTACGCAGGCGGCTCGCAGGATCGGTCGAGTAGGACGGACAAGCGGCGTCCAACGGGGTGGTGGAGGCGCTGATGGAAGCAGTTGAGCGACTCGGACAGCCCGGGCAGGGCGACCTGACGATCTCCTGGTTCGAGCGGGCCGTGCAGGAGTGCCGTCCGGAGGCGATGGCCGAGTACGCCCGCAGCTGCGCGGCCGACGGTCGGACCGAACAGGCGGTCGCCTGGTGGGAACGTGCCTGGCAACACGGTTGCACCGCAGTCCCGTACGAGGCGGCCCGACTGCTCGAGTCGGTCGGGCGGATCGACGAAGCGGCGGCCTGGTACGAGCGCGCCGCCGAAGCGGGTGACGAGGACGCCTGGTACGAGGCGGCGGCGATGTTCGCCCGGCACGGCCAGTACGACAACCTGCCCTGGTATGCGCACATCGGCGACCACCAGGCCCTGCGTGAACGAGCCGAGCGGTGCGAGCGCGAAGGGGCCCTGACGGAGGCGTTGACCTGGTACGGGAAGGCGGCCGACGCCGGCAGTGAGGCCGCGCTGTTCCAGGCCGCCGACATGCTGGAGCGCCAGGGCGACACCGGGGAGGCGGTCACCTGGTACGAGCGTGCCGCCGATCGTGGTGATGCCTACGCGATGCGTGAACTCGGCCGCCTGCTCGCCGACCTGGGCCGCCTGGGGGAGTCCGCCAAGTGGTATCGGGCAGCGGTCGCGGCCGGTGATCGTCATGCCCTGCCCGGGGGCATCGACGCATCGGTCCTGTCCGGTGCCATCAACGCGTCGGTCCTGTCCGGCGCGCCCGGCGTACCGCACCTTCCCGGCCGCGCGGCGCAGTTCGGTCCGCCTCGTCGTGCGGCTGCGCGAACGGAAGAGGTCCCGGCCGCCGCTGGTTCCGCCGAGTCGGAGGTCGACGCCAGTGCGGAGGCCCGGTTGCTGCGAGAGGCGATCGGGCTGCTGCAGGAAGCGGGCCGGTACTTCGAGGCGGACCTGCTGGCACGCAGCGAGGATCGCCCGGAGGCCGACCGGTTGCGGGAGGCGGCGCGGATGCTGTCCGGCTCCGGCGTGCTTGACCAGGCCATCCACTGGCTGCAGCGGCTTGCCGAAGCCGGGGACAACCAGGCGGCCCGGGAAGCGGCCGAGATACTGGAGACGCGCGGCCGGATCGACGAGGCACTGGAGTGGTACCAGCGCGCAGCCGAAGCCGGCGACCGGGACGCCCTGCTCGCAGCCGCCCGCATGCTCGCCGAACGCCGCCAGCCGGAGCGCGCGTTGGAGTGGTACCGCCGCGCCGCGGAGGCAGGCGACCTGGTGGCCCACACCGAGGCGTTGACGCTTCGGGAGGACTTGGCCGGAACGCACGAGGCGCCGACCGACCTGCGGCGTTCCGGTGGTGCGGCCGCGTCGGGGCCTGCCGCGCGGGGCTCGGCGAAGCCACTCACCGCGCCTGTCCCGCGCATTGGCTTACAGTCAGCCGAGGCGGTGTCGACTGTCCGGACGGCCGTCGTCGCAGTCAGCCGTCCCGCGCCCACGGTTGCCGTTCCGACGTCGGAGCGCCGAATCCGCGTCCCCCGTCAGCCCGGGTCCCGGGCCGGTGCCAGCCGCTGACCCGTCCCGCATCGGTCAGCCGTCCGGTCGCAGGGCTGTCGGGCTGTCCAGAACGGCCGGATGCACGGGTCGGCTGCTCACCACAGGTCGCCCGGTGGGTGAGAGCGGAGAAATCACCCGTGACCGGCGGGCAACCGGGGTGAAACAGGGGTTCGGCAGGCTGGCATCATGACCACCACCTCACTTCCCGGCCGCGTCGCCCCGTTGCGGGTGCTGCACACGGCCCGCCGGCCGGCCCTGGTGCTGGTGGCGCACGGTTCGCACGACCCCGCCGCAGCAGCCGAGATAGCCCGGCTGCACGCCCGCCTGCAATCCGTCCGGCCCGAGTTGGACATCAGGCTCGGCCACCTCGGGCTGAACGCCCCGCTGCTGCCCGAGGTGCTGGACGAGCTGACCGGCCGGGTGGTGCTGGTGCCACTGCTGCTCGGTCGCGGCTACCACAGCAAGATTGACATCCCGCGGCTGCTCGCCGCCGCCGACCACCTGGACGGCGAGTGTGCCCCGCCGCTCGGCCCGGACCCGCTGTTGGTGGAGGCGCTGGCCGACCGGTTGGCGTCGGCCGGCTGGAGTGGTGAACCCGTGGTGCTGGCCGCCTCCGGCTCCCGCGATCCGGACGCCGCCCGTGACACCGAGGCACAGGCCGCACTGCTCGCCGCCCGACTCGGTGTCACCGTCCGCCCGGGCTACGTGACAGCCGCCGGGCCGAGCGTCGCCGCCGCGGTCGCCGAGCTCTCCGACGATGGCCGCCACCGCGTCGCGGTCGCCTCGTACTTCACCGCCCCAGGTGACTTCGCCCGCCTCGCCGCCGCGGCCGGGGCCGCCCTGACGTCCGCCCCGCTCGGTGACCACCCGCTGCTCGCCCGCCTCGTGCTGGACCGCTACCAGTCGTTCCTCTCCCGAACGGCACGGCGCGTCGGCTGACCTGCGGTACCAGGCCAGGTCTGACCAGCTGAGCCGCCGACACCCAGCACGGAACTCTCGCTGTCAACGCTGCCGCCCAGCCGGCCGCGTGGCGAGCCCCCGGGGGGTGCTGTCGATCAGTCCTGACGCCAGGTCAGTCCCGGTACTCGGCCGCTGTCGCGGACGCCGTCACGGCCGGCTGTCGTGCGGTCACCGGGCCGAGGGAGGTCGCCCGTTCGGTGGGCAGGTCCCGCACGCTTCGCATCGGCGAGCACCAGAGCACCAGGGCGGCCAGCGGAACCCCGGCAGTCATCAGCCACATCGCGGGCCGGACGCCGAGTTCGGTGCCGAGGACGCCCGCCAGCACCGCGCCGACCGGGATCGCGCCGAAGTTGAGCACCGCGCCGCTGGCGGAGAGTCGGCCGAGCAACTCCGGCGGGCAGTAGCGCTGCTGGAAGGTGGCCTTGATGACGTTGCCCGCGACCACACCGGCGGACGCCCCGAAGCCGCCGAGCAGGTACCAGACCAGTCCGGCGCCGCGGCTGGTCAGCGGGATGAGGACGGTCAGTGCGGGCAGGGCGAGTTCGAGCACCAGCATGCCGCGCGAGGAGCCGAGCCGGGCCGCGACCCGGCGGGCGATGGCCGCTCCGACGATGCCGCCCGTGGAGGCGAGCGCGACCAGCAGACCCACGGTGCCCTCGCCGAGGCCGACCTCGCGGATCAGGAAGACCACCAGCAGCGACTGATAACCCGTCAGCACCAGGTTGGACGTGGCGCCGAACAGGGTGAAGGTGCGGAACCAGACGTCGGAGCCGAGCAGCCGCAGTCCCTCGCCGATCTCCTTGCGCAGCGCCCGGCGGGGGCGGTCGGCGCGGCTGGTCTCCCGGTGGCCGATCCGCGCGGTGCACCAGAGTGACAGCAGGAAGGTGGCCGTGTTGGCGAGCAAGCCGTTGACCGGCCCGGCCAGTTGGGCGATCAGGCCGCCGCTGCCGAGCCCGGCGATACCGGCGGCGGAGGCGCTGCCGTGCAGCTTGGCGTTGCCCTCGGCCTGGTCGACGGGGTCGAGCACCTGCGGAAGGTAGGCGGTGTACGCGGTCTGGAAGAACACGCCGGCCGCACCGGCCAGAAGCGCGACGACCAGCAGTTGGGCCAGCGTCAGCACCCCGGCGAGCGCCGCCAGCGGGACGGTGGCGAACAGCAGCAGCGCCGCGGCGGAGGAGGCGAGCATGATCGGCCGGCTCGGCAACCGGTCCACCCAGACCCCGACCGGGAGCCCGATCAGCAGCCACGGCAGCCAGCCGGCGGCGCTGAGCAGCCCGACCTCGAAGGTGTCGGCGTGCAGCGTGGTGACGGCGATCAGGGGCAGCGCCAGGCCGGTGACGGCGGAGCCGTACTTGTTGGCGGTCTCGCCCGTCCACAGCAGGCGGAAGTCGCGGTGCCGGCGGAGCAGGCCCACCCGTCGGACGGTCGGGGCGGCGGGCAGGGCGGCGGGCTCGGTCACGGCTGGTCGGGATCCTTTCGGGGCATGGCCTGGATCTGGACGATGACGGGTCGGGCGTCCGGGTCGGGGGTGGCGTCCGGATCGGGCGTGTGGCGGGTGACCACGGCGAACAGCTCCTCGTTGAGCGCCTTGAGCTGAGCGGGCGTCAGCCTGAGGTTGGTCCAGTCGCTCATGGAGCCGGCGCCGCGCCACTCGCCCTCCCAGTCGGCGGCCAGCGAGTCGGCGACCCGCTGGTACTGGCGGCGGAGGTTCTCGGACAGGAAGAACGAGAGCGCGTCCTGAGCGCCGGAGTCCTGGTCGAAGTCGGTGGTGGCGAGCACGTTCTGGCTGCGGACGGCCCGCCACCAGCGCTCCCGCTTGGTACCGCGGCCGGTCTCCTCCTCGATGAAGCCGTGCTCGGCGAGGTGCCGCAGGTGCCAGCTGGTGGTGCCGGTGGACTCGCCGGTCCGCTGGGCCAGCAGGGCGGAGGTGGCGGGCCCGTGAAGCCGCAGCTCCTCCAGCAGCCGCATGCGCAGCGGGTGGGCCAGCCCGCGGAGGCTGCCGGCGTCGATCCGGCGGCGCGGCTGCTGCCGGTCCTGCGACTGCGCGTCCTGCGGCGGCTGCGGAGTGGGGCGGTCTTCGGGGCGGTGCTCGTTCATGGAGGCAACACTAGAGTGCAGAGGATTCTCTGCATAGACCTCTTTGCAGAGAATCCTCTGCAACATTCTCGGCGACATTCTCGGCGACGTGCTCGGCGGCGTTCGCTGCAGCATGGGATCGGGTGCCAGAGGGTGCACGAGCCGCACCCCCCTCTCCAACTCCCGTGCCACCGTGGGAGAGTCGGCGCGTGACCCGACTGGCCGACCCGCTGCGCTTCCTCACCGAACTGATCGCCTGGATCGCCGTCCCGTGGGCGCTCGCCCCGCACTCGGTGGCCCTGGCGGTCCTCGCCGACGCGGTGTTGATCGGCCTGCCCACACTGTTCGCCACCCCGGGCGACAAGAAGCAGGTACTGATCGCCGTCCCCGGCTGGGTCACCATCGGGCTGGTGCTGATGCAACTGGCGACCGCGGTGCTCGGCGCCTGGTACGCCTGGCCGCGCTGGGCGGCCCTGCTCACCGTCGGGCTGGCCGCCGCGTGCCTGGTGACCGAGCAGCCGCGGTGGCGCCGCCTGCTCGCCGCCTCCCGTTAGCGCGGCGCACCGCGCAATGTCCGCCACCAGGCGTACGGTGAGGGCCATATGAAGAACACGGCGCCGTATGATCCGCAGTCCGAGGCACGCTGGGTGCCCGAGCCCGACAAGCGGCCCGGCCGCACCGCGTTCGAGCGGGACCGCGCCCGGGTCCTGCACTCCGCCGCGCTGCGCCGCCTGGCCGGCACGACCCAGGTGGTCGCCCCGATGCGCAGCGACTTCCCGCGGACCCGCCTCACCCACTCCCTGGAGTGCGCACAGGTCGGCCGGGAGCTCGGCGCGGCGCTGGGCTGCGATCCGGACCTGGTGGAGACCGGCTGCCTGGCCCACGACATCGGCCACCCGCCGTTCGGCCACACCGGCGAGGAGGCGCTCGACCAGGCCGCGCAGGCATGCGGCGGTTTCGAGGGCAACGCCCAGTCGCTGCGCATCCTGACCCGGCTGGAGCCCAAGCGCTTCGCCCCGCTCGACGAGGACCCGGCCCGGCTCGCCCCGTGGCCGGGCCGCAGCGTCGGCCTCAACCTCACCCGGGCCGCGCTCGACGCCGCCACCAAGTACCCGTGGGCACGCGGCGAGCACCCCACCGACCCCGGCTCCGGCAAGTACGGGGTGTACGGCGACGACCTGCCGGTCTTCCGCTGGCTGCGCACCGGCGCGCCGGACGGCCGCAAGTGCTTCGAGGCCACGGTGATGGACTGGTCCGACGACGTCGCCTACTCCACCCACGACGTGGAGGACGGCCTGCAGGCCGGCCACATCGACCCGGCGGCGCTGCGTTCCCCGCAGGAGCGCGCCGAACTGTTCAAGGTCGCCGAGCGGTACGCCGCGGACGCCTACCCGGAGGAGTTCGCCGAGGCACTGGACCGCCTGCAGGCCGAGGACTGGTGGCCGGCCTCGTACGACGGCACCGCCCGGAGCCGGGCCGGTCTCAAGGACCTGACCAGCCAGCTGATCGGCCGCTTCTGCCTGACCGCCGAGCAGGCCACCCGCGCCCGCTACGGCCCCGGCCCGCTCACCCGGTACGCGGCCGAGCTGGTCGTCCCGCGCGGCGTGCGGCTGGAGTGCGCCGTCCTCAAGGCGGTCGCCGTCCGGTACGTGATGCAGCGCGACGAGCAGGCCCAACTCCGCTCCCGCCAGCGGATCGTGATCGCCGAACTCGCCGACGCCCTGCTGCGTGACGCCCCGCACGGCCTGGACCCGGTCTTCGCCGCCCAGTACCAGGAGGCCGAGGACGACCGCGCCGCGCTGCGCACCGTGATCGACCAGATCGCCACCCTCACCGACGCCTCGGCCCTCGCGCTGCACGCGAAGCTGGTGTCCTGATCCCGGCCGCCGAAAGCGACCCCGGTATCACCGGCCCGCTCCCGTAGACTTTCCCGGTGGCCGGTCGGATCAGGGACGAAGATGTGCAGGCGGTGCGTGCCGCTCTGCCGATCGACGCCGTGGTCGGCGACTACGTGCAGCTCGCGAACGGCGGCGGTGCGCAGCTGAAGGGCGTCTGCCCGTTCCACGATGAGAAGTCCGCCTCCTTCTACGTGCACCCCGGCAAGGGCGTCTTCCACTGCTTCGGCTGCGGTGAGAGTGGCGACACGATCACCTTCCTGATGAAGATCGAGCACTGCTCGTTCGCGGAGGCGGTCGAGCGGATGGCCGCCCAGGCGAACGTCACCCTGCGCTACGAGGAGGGCGGCTACTCCCCGCGCCACCAGCAGGGCGAGCGGACCCGGCTGGTCGAGGCGCACAAGGTCGCCGCCGCCTGGTTCCAGGAGCAACTGGCGAGCCCGGAGGCGGAGATCGGCCGCCGCTTCCTCGCCGAGCGCGGCTTCGACGAGGAGGCCGCCAAGCACTTCGGCGTCGGCTACGCCCCGGCGGGCTGGGAGCACCTGGTCCGCTTCCTGCGCGGCCGCGGCTTCAGCGACAAGGAGCTCTCGGTCGGCGGCCTGGCCTCGCAGGGCCAGCGCGGCGGCCTGATCGACCGCTTCCGCGGCCGGCTGGTCTGGCCGATCCGGGACAGCTCGGGCGACGTGGTCGGCTTCGGTGCCCGGCGGCTGCGCGAGGACGACAACGGTCCGAAGTACCTGAACACCCCCGAGACGCCGATCTACAAGAAGTCCAACGTCCTCTACGGCATCGACCTGGCCCGCAAGGAGATCGCCAAGACCGGCCGCGCGGTGGTGGTCGAGGGCTACACCGACGTGATGGCCTGTCACCTGGCCGGTGTCACCACGGCGGTGGCCACCTGCGGCACCGCCTTCGGCGAGGACCACATCAAGATCATTCGCCGGCTGCTGATGGACACCTCCACCTACCGCGGCGAGACGGTCTTCACCTTCGACGGCGACACCGCCGGGCAGAAGGCCGCGCTGCGGGCCTTCGAGGACGACCAGAAGTTCGCCGCCCGCACCTCGATCGCCATCACCCCCGGCGGCATGGACCCGTGCGACCTGCGTCTCGCCAAGGGCGACGACGCCGTCCGCGAACTGGTCGAGAACCCCGTCCCGCTGTTCGAGTTCGCCCTCCGCTCGGCGGTCGCCCGGCACCGGGTGGACACCGCCGAGGGCCGCGCCGCCGCCCTGGAGGAGGCGGCCGGGATCATCGTGAAGATCAAGGACCGCTCGATCCAGCACGAGTACGCCGTCCAGCTGGCCGGGATGGTCGGCATCCTCGACGAGCAGTTCGTGGTCCGCCGGATCTCCCAACTCGCGCGCTGGCAGCGGGAGAACCAGCAGAGCGGCCAGCGCCCCCTGCGTCGCGCCGAGCCGGCGCCCGCTCCCCGGCCCGAGCGCCCCGCGTTCCGGCTCAACCCGCGCGACCCGGCCCAGTTCGTCGAGCGCGAGCTGCTCAAGCTCGCCCTCCAGTACCCCGAGATGGTCAGCCCCGCCTTCGACCAGTACGGCGACGACGAGTTCCCCACCCCGCCGTACCAGGCCGTCCGCCGCGCCATCGGCCAGGCCGGCGGCACCGCGTACGGCGCGAGCCTGCCCGACTTCACCGCCACCGTCCGCGAGGCCAGCCCGGACGACCAGGTCCGCGGCCTGGTCACCGAACTGACCGTGGAACCGATCCGCACCCGCCGCAAGGTCGACGAGCTGTACGCGGGGGAGTTCCTGGTCAAGCTCCGTCTGCAGGCCGTGGATCGCCGGGTCGAGGAGGTCCGCGCCCACCTGCGCCGCCTCGGCGACCGCGCCACCGCCGAGGAACTGCACCCGGTGCAGAGTGAACTCTGGGCCCTGCAGCAGTACGGCCAGCAGCTCCGCTCCCGCGGCTCCGCCGCGCTCTGAAACCGCCGCGCTCTGACACCGCGCGCTCTGACACCCCCGCGCCGCACGGAGCTCCGCCGCGCGAGGGCGCTGCGCTGAAGTTCGCACCGCGGATTGCCACCGGCCCGGCTCCGAGCGCCGCCTGAGTGACCGTCACCGCCCGTCTCGCGGCACCCGTTTGCCCGCCGGGTGCCATCTGGACACCTCAATGCCTCCCGAAGGTGCTCCGGCGCGCCGCGCTGGGTATCCCACCACCGTGTGGCGCGGCAACCCCCAGGCCGCGCGCGGCCCCTGGAGGGATTGCCCATGGAGCTGTCCGTTGCCCGCCCGCCCCAGACCACCCCCGCGCGGGACGCCGCGATCCCGGCCCAGCCAGGCCCGCCCGACAACGAGGCACTCGCCTCCGACGATCTCACCGCCGAGGCCGACCTCACTGACGCAGCCGAGCCCACCACCCCCGACGGGCTCCCCACGACCGACGAGCTCCCCGCCCCGGAGGAGGGCGCCCCGCCGGAGGAGCTCGCCGACGAACCCCCGGAAGCCGCCCTGGACGAGGGCACCGGCCCGGCCGCCGACCTGCTGCGCCAGTACCTGCGTGAGATAGGCCGGGTCCGCCTGCTCACCGCCGTCGAAGAGGTGGAGCTCGCCCGCCAGATCGAGGCCGGCCTGTTCGCGGAGGAGGCGCTCGACCGGATCCCCGACGCGGACAACCGGCTCACCGACGACCTCGACCACCTGGTCGTCCTCGGCCGGATCGCCAAGCGCCGCCTGATCGAGGCCAACCTGCGCCTGGTGGTCTCGGTGGCCAAGCGCTACGTCGGCCGCGGCCTGACCCTGCTCGACCTGGTCCAGGAGGGCAACCTCGGGCTGATCCGGGCGGTGGAGAAGTTCGACTACGCCCGCGGCTACAAGTTCTCCACCTACGCCACCTGGTGGATCCGCCAGGCGATGAGCCGCGCCCTGGCCGACCAGGCCCGCACCATCCGGGTCCCGGTGCACGTGGTCGAGCTGATCAACCGGGTGCTGCGGGTGCAGCGCGCCCTGCTCCAGGAACGCGGTGCCGAGCCGACCGCCGCCGACATCGGCGCGGCGCTGGAACTCTCGCCGGAGCGGATCCGGGAGATCCTCCGCCTCGCCCAGGAGCCGGTCTCGCTGCACACCCCGATCGGCGAGGAGGAGGACGTCGCCCTCGGCGACCTGATCGAGGACGCCGACGCCGCGTCCCCGGCGGAGAGCGCAGCCTTCCTGCTGCTACGCGAGCACCTGGACGCGGTGCTGGCCACCCTCGGCGAACGTGAACGTCAGGTGGTCCAGCTCCGCTACGGCCTGGACGACGGCCGCCCCCGCACCCTGGAGGAGATCGGCCAGCTGTTCGGCGTCACCCGGGAGCGGATCCGTCAGATCGAGGCCAAGACGCTCGGCAAGCTCCGCGACCACGCCTTCGCCGAGCAACTGCGCGGCTACCTCGACTGACGGCCCGTCACCCTAGTGGTGGAACCCGCTCTTGGCCGGAACCCCTAGCTGGCTGAGCGGCGCGGGCTGGCTCTCCAGCTCGGGCAGCAGCCGCCGGAGGTCGCCCAGCAGCATGTCCGCCAGGTCCCGGGTGAACCCGTTGCGGCACACCACCCGCAGGACCGCCAGATCGGTCCGCCCCTCCGGGAAGGTGTACGCGGGCACCTGCCAGCCGCGCTCGCGCAGCCGCCGGGAGACGTCGAAGACGTCGAAGACGGTGCCCTCCGCGGTGGTGAAGGCGAACACCGGCAGCTGGTCGCCCTTGGTGATCAGCCGGAACGGTCCGAGCCCGGCGATCTGCCCGGCGAGGTACACGGCGACGTCCCGGGAGGCCTGCTGCACGGCGTTGTACCCGGCGTGCCCGAGCCGCAGGAAGCTGTAGTACTGGGCGACCACCTCCGCGCCCGGCCGGGAGAAGTTGAGCGCGAAGGTCGGCATCTCGCCGCCCAGGTAGTTGACCCGGAACACCAGCTCGTCGGGCAGCGCCTCGGCGTCCCGCCAGAGCGCCCAGCCGACGCCGGGGTAGACCAGGCCGTACTTGTGACCGCTGGTGTTGATCGACGCCACCCGGGGCAGCCGGAAGTCCCAGACCAGCTTCGGGTCCAGGAACGGAGCGACCATGCCGCCGGAGGCGCCGTCCACGTGCACCGGGATGTCCAGGCCGGTGCGCCGCTGGTAGTCGTCCAGGGCCGCGCAGATCTCCGCGATCGGCTCGTACGAGCCGTCGAAGGTGGAGCCGAGGATGCCGACCACGCCGATGGTGTTCTCGTCGCAGTGCGCCACCGCCTCCTCGGCGGTGAGGTGGAAGCGCTCGCCCTCCATCGGCACCAGCCGCGCCTCGACCTCCCAGAAGTTGCAGAACTTCTCCCAGCAGACCTGGACGTTGACGCCCATCACCAGGTTCGGCCGGGCCCCGGTCGCGTACCGGTCGGCGTTGCGCCGCATCCAGCGCCGCTTCAGCGCCATCCCGGCCAGCATGCACGCCTCGCTCGACCCGGTCGTCGAACAGCCCACCGCGGCCGCGGGGTCGGGCGCGTGCCACAGGTCGGCGAGGATCGCCACGCAGCGCCGCTCCAGCTCTGCGGTCTGCGGGTACTCGTCCTTGTCGATCATGTTCTTGTCGCGGCACTCGCCCATCAGCCGGTCCGCGTACTCGTCCATCGACGTGGTCACGAAGGTGGCCAGGTTGAGCTTGGCGTTTCCGTCCAGCATCAGCTCGTCGTGGATCAACTGGTAGGCGACGGACGGCGGGATGGGCACCCGGGGCATCCGGTGCAGGGGCGGTGCGACCTGCATCGCGCCCAGCGGATCGGTCAGTACGTGCAGCGGGCTGAACGGCAGTCGACGTTCGTCCTCGTGCCCCTGCCCCTTGTGCAACGCCATGGCGGTCCCTCCAGTCGTGGAGTTCCCACCGTGCCACCGGGCCCCAGCTGACGCATCCTCAACCGCCGTGTCGCACACCCGACAGAGCGTCGTGTCGCACGCCCAAACAGAGCGTCGTGTCGCACCGCCCGGCGGAGGACCCGTCAGCCGGCCGCGGTCTCCGGGTGGGTCTGCTCGCGGACCGTCGCGAACTGCTGGCGCACCGCGCGGCCCACCGCGAGGTCGTGCTCCTGGTCGGGGCTGAGCACGGTGACGTCCGGCAGCTCCCACTGCGGCGGCTCGGTGGTGCCGGCCAGCGCCCAGGCGGCCTGCCGGGCCGCGCCGCGCGCCGCGTGGTCGCCCGGCGGCGGGACCACCACGGGCAGCCCGAACACCTGCGGCGCGATCTGCTGCACCGCACCCAGCCGTCCGGCCGTCCCGAGCAGGAACACCCGGCGCACCGTCACGCCGTGCGAGCGCAGCACGTCCAGCGCCTCCGCCAGGTTGCACAGCATCCCCTCGACGGCGGCCCGCGCCAGGTGCTGCGGCGCCATCGACTCGGCCCGCAGCCCGGTCAGGGTGCCGGCCGCCTGCGGCAGCTTGGGGGTGCGCTCGCCGTCCAGGTAGGGCAGCAGCACCAGCCCGTACGAGCCGGGGGAGGACTGCAGGGCCAGCTCGGACAGGCCCTCCAGGTCGGTGCCGAGCAGGGCGGCGGTGGAGCGCAGCACCTGGGCGGCGTTCAGGGTGGCGACCATCGGCAGGTGGCGGCCGGTGGCGTCGGCGAAGGAGGAGACCAGCCCGGTCGGGTCGACCACGGCCCGGTCGTGCACCGCGAAGATCGTGCCGTTGCCGCCGAGCGAGACCACGGCGTCGCCGGGGATCAGTCCGAGGCCGAGCGAGGCGGCCATGTTCTCGCCCGTCCCGGCGGAGATCAGCAGGCCCTCGGGGGTGTGCCCGGCGGGCTCGGCCGGGCCGAGCACGTCCGGCACCCGCAGCTCGTGGCCGAGCGCCAGCTTGATCAGGTCCTGCCGGTACTCGCCGGTGACCGGCGACCAGTAGCCGGTGCCGGACGCGTCGCCGCGGTCGGTGGTGCGCCGCTTCGGGCTGCCCAGCAGCTGCGAGACCAGCCAGTCGTGGGGCAGCAGCACCTCGGCGATCCGCTGCGCCGACACCGGCTCGAACTCGGCCAGCCAGCGCAGCTTGGCGATGGTGTACGTGGGACCGGGCACCGCTCCGATCGCCTCGGCCCAGGGCTGGACGCCGCCGAGCGCGTCCACCAGCGCGGCGGCGGCTCCGGCCGCGCGGGGGTCGTTCCACAGCAGGGCCGGCCGTACGAGCACCCCGCCCGCGTCCAGGCCGATCAGCCCGTGCTGCTGCGCGGAGACGCCGATCGCCCGGACGCCCTCCAGCAGGCCGCCGGCCGCGGCGTCGCCCAGCGAGTGCAACCAGCTCTGCGGGTCGACCTCGGTGCTTCTGGCGTCCTCGCCCTCGGGCAGCGGATGCGGGGCCCGGCCCTGCCGCAGGACGGCGCCGGTGTCGGCGTCGCACGCGACGATCCGGGTGCGAGTGGTGGAGCTGTCGATGCCCGCGACGATGGCCATGCCGAGATCATGCCGCAGTCGGCGGCCCGGGCGGGTCCGACTGTCGCAAGTGTTGCCCAGTCGGTACCGGAACCAACCCGGCCGCCGACCCTCCGTTCCGGCCCGGCACCCCTCGGCGGCTCAGGGCCGCAGGGTGCCCCAGCCGTCGTCCTCCGCCTGGTGCCGGGCGAAGTACGGGACGCGCTCGGTCAGCGAGTTCGGCAGCTTCTCGCCGACCTTGTCCGCCACCGCCCCGGCGGCCCGACCGGCCACCGCACCCGCCTGCTGCTTGGCCTTGCCCGCCGCGTCCTGCACCTTCGGATTGTCCCGCAGCTGCTTGGCGGCCTCGGCGAGCTGCTCGTACCGCTCGCGCCCGGCCCGGGTACCGAGGACGTACCCGATTCCGAGGCCCACGATCAACGACACCTTCCACATGCTCAGGTTCCACCCTTCGTTGCGCTGCGCGATTGTGTGCCGCGTCTACCCGTCCGGCCGGGCCGTGAACCGCCCTGCCGGTGGCGGGTCCGGGCCAGCCGGAGCCGCCGTGCACCAGCATCCCCGTCCGCCCCGCCGGGCGCGCGCGGGGCGCGCCGGGCGGGCAGCCGGGGTGGGGCGGGGGAGCCCGAGGGGGAAAGCGATTGGCGGAACACCCCCCTGAGTGCGCTAATGTATGTCCCGCAGCGAGCACCGAGACCCCGGGTTGTGTCCGGAGACTGGGTGAGCGAGGCGGAGCACGATCCTCCATAGCTCAATTGGCAGAGCAGCCGACTGTTAATCGGCAGGTTATTGGTTCGAGTCCAATTGGAGGAGCTCGGTCCCCCATAGCTCAATTGGCAGAGCAGCCGACTGTTAATCGGCAGGTTATTGGTTCGAGTCCAATTGGGGGAGCTTCACCGGCAGTTGCGGTGATCAGTACAGAGCGGGAGCCCTTCGGCGAGACCGAGGGGCTTTCGCGTTTTCCGCCTCGCGCGGTCCGCCCCGCCCCGCGTGAGCTGCTCCGCCCGGTCCGCCCCCGCCCCGCGCGGTCAGCCGGTGGCCTGCCGGTACAGCTCGGCGACCCGGTCGTCGAAGGCCACGCTGTAGGAGATCTGGGGCGTGTTGCCGCCCTGCTCGTAGCCGCCGATCACGCCGACCAGCTGCCCCTTCGCGGTGACCCACGGGCTGCCGCTGGTGCCGTCGGTGAAGCCGCCGCAGTCGAAGCGTTCCTGGGTGGCGCTCTGCGAGGTGGTGCGGGACTGGCAGGTGATCGGCGCGTCCTTCTCGTTGGGGTAGCCGGTGACGGCGACCTGCAGCCCGACGCCGAGGCCGGTGGCCAACTGGTTGGCGCCGAGCACGTCCTGGATCCGGCGGCCGTCCACCTCGCCGACGGTGAGGAACGCGACGTCGTAGTCCTCGTCCTCGCCGGGCGCCCAGCGCGGGTCGACGGTGATCTTCGCGATCGGCCAACTCCCGTACGGTTGCTGGTGGTTGCGGTAGCCGGGGGCGAACACCAGGCCATCCTCGGTGATGCCCTGCGGGGCGGCGCAGTGGGCGGCGGTGACCAGCAGGTCACGGCCGGGGCTGTCCACGATGCTGGCGGTGCACATCCGGGGCCCGCCCGGGCTGCCGAGGAACAGCGGGCCGACCCGGTTCCCGGCGGCGTCGACCGGTGCGGCGTCGGCGGTCGGCAGTGCCCGGCCGCCATCGCTCGGGCCGCCCGCACCGCATCCGGTCAGCGCCGATGCCAGGGCCAGCACCGTTGCAGCGAACGGCGCCGCGAACCGCGCCCCGTCGCGCCTTGGGGAGGTGCGCCGTCGCCGGGCCATCGCCGTCTCTCGCTTCCGCTGGGCCGTGCGCCCGGGCGGCCCGGGCGGGAGTCGGACCAAGATCTACCAGGGCCCGGCGTCCCCCGGCAACCGCCTACTGGCCGCCCGTCGCCTGCTGGTACAGCGCCTGCACCCGGTCGCCGAAGTAGCTGCTGTACGAGGTGTCGGGGGTGTCGCCGCCCTGCTGGTAGCCGCCGATCACCCCGACCACGGTCCCGGTGTGGGTGGTCGGGTCGAGGTCGGTGACCCACGGGCTGCCGCTGGTGCCGCCGGTGTAGTCGGGGCAGTCGATCCGCAGCTGGGTGCCGCTCTGCTGGGTGGTCAGATTGGCGCAGGTGATCGGCTCGTCGGAGCTGCTCGGATAGCCGGTGACCTTCACCGGCAGGCTGAAGCCCCGGTTGGTGCCGAGTTTGTTCGCGCCGAGCACCTGCTGGACCTGCTGCCCGTTCTGCGGCTGCACGGTGGCGAAGGCGACGTCCAGGTCCTGGTTCCCGTGGTCGCGCCAGCTGGGGTCGACGGTGACCGTACCGATCGGCCACACCCCGTCGGGGGTGTCGCCGCTGCGGTAGCCGGGGACGAAGACCACGTCCGTGCGGTCGCGGCCGAGGCCCGGGTCGACCAGGCAGTGCGCGGCCGTCACGATCAGGTTCTCCCCGGGGCTGTCGACCACGCTGGCGGTGCAGAAGTGGTCGCCGTCTGCGCCGTGCGTGAAGACCGCGCCGACCCGGCTGTTCAGCGGTGTCGGTTTGGCGGTGTGGGTGACGCCGGCGTGCTTGTCGATCGCCGCGGTCAGCCGGTCCCGACTCCAGCCGTGCGCGGCGGCCGCCGAGCCGAGACTCCCGGTCGGCGCCGGGGCCGAGGCCGACCCGGCGGTCGCTCCGGACGCCGACGACGGGGTGGATCCCGAGGACGACGCGGCTCCGGAGCCACAGCCCGCCGCGGCCAGTACGGCCGCCGCCATCCACACCGCACCCACGGACCGCTTCATTCCGGCCACCCGCTCTCGATCGAGCCGACCCGACGATCAAGCTTCGCCCGCGGGCTGACGGTCCGCCACCGCCGGACAACCCGTTCGGCCTGCGGCGCGCGGCCCGAACGGGCAGGTCGCGACGGTGAACGGTGCGAACCCGGATGCTCCCCTGACGCGCATCACGGGTGATCGACCGGCTATGCTGCCGGGGGCGGCCCCGAGGGGCCGTCTGCTGCTGCCAGGGACGCCCGTCGACCCGGCAGGTCGAGTCGGGGGGCGGTAGCTCAGCCGGTTAGAGCAGGGGACTCATAATCCCTTGGTCGTGGGTTCGAGTCCCACCCGCCCTACCTCGGCCGCTGACCGGTCGTCAGCTCGTGGCCCCGTTCCGGTGAGCCCCCTGACCAGGCGATACCCCCGAGCCGCCACGGAAACTGTAGAGCACCGGCAGGCCGGGCAGGCCCAGGCGCGCCGAAGTTCACCCGCGTTGGGGAATGTGCGGGATCAGGATTTCCGACGTCGGACTCCTGCGGGCGGTTTGACCGGGTGTCAGGCGGGCTTCCCGCAGAGCGTGGAGGCGACCGGGACGACACCCCAACTGATCAGGTCCGCCCGGGCGGTGGCGTTGACGCAGGTCCAGCCGCCGGTGGTGCCGGGGCCGAAGACCGCGGGCAGGTTGAACGGGCCGGAGGTCCAGTCGCTGTGCCGCACCACCACGTCCACCTGCATGCCGTAGCGGGTCGCCGCGAAGCCCGGGTTCACCTGGTGCAGGGCCGCGGAGACCGGCAGGTACCCGTCGGTGTTGCGCAGCGAGAGCAGCCCGGGAGCGTCGGCGGCGGTGCCGTGGTCGTTGTAGACCTGCGCGACGTAGTGGCTCGCGTTGTACGGCACCACCGCGTTCGGGTCCTGGAAGACCGGGTCGGTGCCCTCGTCGGGCGCGGGGGTGGCGGCCTGGACGCATCCGCCCGGAGTCAGCGGGACGCCGGACGAGCCCAGCGCGAGCAGGAACTGGTCGCGGGTCTCGGCGCCGACCTGCGGCAGGTAGGCGTGGATCGGGACCCGGTACGGTCCGGTGTAGTTGGGGATGTCGGTGATCTGGTCCCAGGTCTGCTTGGTGCAGGTGTAGATGCCGATCAGGTCGGCCGTGGTGAGGTTGGCGGGCGCGTTGGCACCGGTGGTCGGTGCGGCCCAGGTGACGGCGGAGCGGCCGAGCTGGATGAAATCGTGGTCGGTGAAGGCGGTGGCGTCACGGCCGTGCGTGGCGACCACGAAATCCACGGTGTCGTGCCAGTTGTACTCCAACGCCTTCTGGAGCTGCTCGTCGTTGGGGCGGGTGATGGCCGGGCCGCCGACCTTCGGCACCACGATCAGCGGGCCGCTGACGTAGGAGTCCCATAGGTAGACCCGCGGCGAGGTGGTGTCGCCGCGGCCGGCCAGGTAGGCGTTGTAGTCGGCCGCGAGTTGGTCGAACAGGCCTTTGCTCTGCGGCGTGTTGAAGCCCACCACCGAGTTGGCGGGCGGCGTGACGGCCGGGTCGGCCGGAGCCGCGGTGGCCGCGGCGAGGGTGAGCACGGCGGCGCTGGCGAAGGCGGCCGCGATCCGGGCGAGGGTCCTGTGCATGGGGAGCTACCTCCGGTGGGGGGCTGGGGCGGGCCGGGCAGGGTGGGCGCTATCGGAACGGTAGGCAGGCCTCGGGCTCAACTTGCGTTCCTCCGTGAGGAGTTCGCCCGGACGTTCCGCCTCGTACGCCCCTTGCTCAGCGCCTCCTACCGCGCTGCCCCGGGTGCCTCCGAAGGCCGTGCGTCGTGCCGGTATCCACCGATCGGTTGATGCCTGTGTCAGCCGGAATGGGCGCAGGGACTAGCCGGTTCGCCGACGAATCAAGGCCGTGCTCGGGCCAATTATTGGGTGAGAACGGTTCGGCGGAGACGTCCGGCGGATCGGTCCCGACTGCCTGCAAACGGACGCTGAGGCTTTTCCATGCTGCATCTGCCGACCCTCAGGAGGAGGACCACCGTGACCGCACTCGACCAGCACCTGCTCACTGCCGCCCGGACCGGAGACCTGGGTGCCGCCAGGGCCGCCCTCGCGGGCGGTGCCAACCCGGAGGCCCGCGACGCCGGTGGGCGGACGGCACTGCTGCTCGCCGCGCTCGCCGACCGGGTCGCGCTCGCCGAACTCCTCGTCGCCGCCGGCGCCGACCCCGACGCCCAGGACGACCGTGCCGACAGCCCCTGGCTGGTCACGGGTGTCACCGGCAGCGTGGCCATGATGCGCGTACTCCTGGCCGCCGGACCCGACCTCCGACTCGTCAACCGGTCCGGCGGAGTCAGCCTGATACCTGCCGCCGAGCGCGGACACGTCGCCTACGTACGCGCCGTGCTGAGCGAGACCGACATCGAGGTGGACCACGTCAACCGGCTGGGCTGGACGGCCCTGCTGGAGGCCGTGATCCTCGGCGACGGCGGCCGCGCGCACGCCGAGGTGGTCCGCTTGCTGCTCGCGGCGGGCGCCGACCCTGAACTCGCCGACGCCGACGGCACCACACCGCTCCAACACGCCCAGCGGCGCGGGTTCGACGCCCTCGCCGCCCTGATCCGCGCGGCAATCGCCCGCCACCGGATCGAACCCGAGAACGGAGGGAACCGATGACCGCACGCCGTGACCGCACCCGAACCCGCACCGCGCCGCTGATCGTCGCAGTCCTGCCGGTGGCAGCCGCCCTACTGGCCGGCTGCGCCGCCACCTCCTCCTCACAGGCCGTCAGTTCTGCCTCCACCGTCGGCTCCGCATCGGGCACTACGTCTGCGTCGAGCAGTGCATCCACCCCGACTGGTACCGCCGCTCGGGCTGCGCCAACGACCGTCCCGGCGCCCGGCTCCCTGCTGGTGGCCGACTTCGGTGCGGACACCGTGACCTTCGTCGACCCGCAGCACGGCGCCACGGGGTCGATCCGGGTCGTTACCGCGCCGTACGGCGTGGTGGCCGGAGCGGACGGCCGCGCCTGGGTGAGCACCGCCGAGGGGGTCGCCGTGGTCGACACCCGGGCGCGGGAGCTGCGTCAGGTCATCGCGTACCGGACGGCGGTCGGCGCACCGAGCGACGGCGAGTACCGAGGCGGCGGCATGGGGCTGGCGCTGTCCCCGGACGGCAGCCGGCTGTACGTCGGGGTCAACGTGCCCCGGAAGTCGGGGGTGTTGGAGGTGATCGACACAGCCTCGGGCCAGGTCACCGGTACGGCGCCGGTCGGTCGGCGGCCGTTCGACGTCGACGTCTCGCCCGACGGACGGGAGGTCTACGCGACCGGCCACGACTCCTTCGACGTCACGGTGGTCGGCACTGACAGCCTCGCCACCCGGCGGATCGAGGTCGCGCCGTACGGCACCGCAGGCGGCCTCGGCTCCTGGTTGAAGCCGCACTACGCGGCGGTCAGACCCGCCGACGGCCGGCTGCTGCTGCCCTTCGAGGGCGAGCGGCTCGCGGCGGTCGACCCCCGCACCGGCCAGGTGACCGTCGAACCGATGACGGCCAACACCCACCAGCACGGCACCACCCTCACCGCGGACGGCCGACTGCTGGTGGTCGGCACCGGCGCCATCGACCCGGACGTGGACACCGGGGCGAGCCTGACGGTCCGACAACCCGACGGCCGCGAGCGGATATACCCGCTCGACGGCCCGCACGAGAACGTGGCGAGCTCGCCGGACGGGCACACCGCGTACGTCACCGGAGGCTTCACCAGGGAGGGCTACTGGAACGGACTGACCATCGTCGACCTCGACCTCGACACCGGCGCCACCCGCCGCCTGCCGGCCGGCGAGCGACCCCTGGGCATAGCCGTGCTTTGAGGCCATGCATAGCCATGCTCCAGGCCACCGGGCGCGGGAGCGGTGGATCTCGGGCGGGCTGAACTCGACCCGCCGATCCCGACCGGGCGGATCTAGGGTGGGCGGATGCTTGCTCCCGCCGCCCTGCCCACCCCGCTCACCCCGATTGTCGACCCGAGCCTCGCGGGGGTCGGAGTCGAGCTCTGGTTGAAGCGTGACGACCTGGCGCACCCGCGGGTGCCCGGCAACAAGTGGCGCAAGCTCGCACCGAACCTGGAGGAGGCGATAGCGCGGGGCAGCCGCGGACTGCTCACGTACGGCGGGGCGTACTCCACGCACATCCGGGCGGTGGCGGCGGCGGCACAGGGGCTGGGGTTGGCGAGCGTCGGGGTGATCCGCGGGGTGGAGTTGGCTCAGGCACCGCGGAACTGGTCCCTGCGGCAGGCCGAGCGGGACGGCATGGCGCTGGAGTTCGTCGAGCGTTCCGTCTATCGCGAGCTGGCGACGGGCGCGGTGCCGCGGGCCGGCTACTACGTCCTTCCGGAGGGCGGCTCCAACGCGCCGGCGGTGCGCGGGGCCTCGGTGGTGGCGCAGGAGCTGGCCGCGCAGCTCCCGGGCCTGGGCGGGCACGACGTGGTCTGCTGCGCGGTCGGCACCGGCGGCACCCTAGCCGGAATCGCCGCCGGGCTGCCCGGTGGTGCCGAGGCACTGGGCGTGGCAGTGCTGCGCGGCAAGGGGTACCTGGAACGGGAAGTGACGGCGCTTCACCGAGCGTCCTACGGAAAGGAGTTCGCCAACTGGCGGATCACGCACGGATTCCACGGCGGCGGCTACGGCAAGGTGCCGACGGAGCTGGAACAGTTCGCGGTCGACTTCGAGCGGGCGCACGGGGTGCCGGTGGAGCGGCGCTACGTGGCCAAGGCGCTGTGGGCGGTCCACCAGCTCGCCCGGGCAGGCGAGTTGGCCGACCGCCGGGTGACCCTGGTGGTGACGGGACTGCCCGACCCGGTGAACTGATCCCGCCCGCGTCCGCCCTCAGATCCCACCCACGTCCTCGGGCCGTCCCTCAACTCCCACCAACCACTCCCACCAACCACTGCCACCAGCCACCCTCACCAACCATCCCCCACCGGTCAGCCGAAGCTGAGGTCGGCGCAGATGTCGCTGTCCGCGGGGCGGGTGTTGTCGGCGATGCCGGTCGGGATGGTGGAGGGGATGGCGGTGGTGGCGGGGCCGGTGAAGTCGGGTGAGGGGGCGTCGGAGGGAGCACGGTCCTGGCCGACGGTGAGGGTGAGACCGTCGGCGGAGGGGTCGGCGCGTAGCTCGGCGCCGGGGTAGAGCTGGGCGAGCTGTTCGGCGGCGGCCTGGCGGTCGGGGGCGTACTCGATCAGGGTGGTGCGGCGGGGAGTGGTGTTGGGGCCGACGGTGATGTCGCGATAGCCGTGGGAGCGCAGCTGGGCCGCGGTCTGTCCGGCCAGGCCGGGCGACTTGGCGGCGTTGTGGACGGTGATCGGCACCGCCAGCGAGTCCGCGCTCGGGCTGGTTCCGGCCCCCGCGCTGGCTCCGGCGCCGGGGCCAGCAGCACCTCCAGCCCCGGCCCCGGCCCCAACCCCGGCGCCGGCGCCGGCTCCGTCGATGGGAACGGAGCTGGGGGAGAAGCTGGTGGTCGGGCTGGGCAGGGTGCCGGGAGTTCCGGCGGTGCCGGGGCTCGCCGTGGCGGAGGGGTCGGCGGTGGTGTGGCCGTCCAGAGTGCGGTCCTGGCGGAGCAGGTTCCACAGGGTGTCGGCGTCGGGCTGGACCAGGGCGACCCGTTCGCCCTGGTAGCGCCAGGGGACGGTGACGAACTGGATGTCGGACAGCTTGATGTTCTGCAGTGACTGGGCGAACTCGGCGAGCTTCGCCGCGGAGCCGAGCTCGGGGTCGACGGTGAGCGACTTGGTGGCGGCGTCGGCGAGGGGCAGCAGGGTGGTGGGGTTGAAGCCCTGCCCCTGCACCTTCTTGATCAGGGAAGACATGAAGGCCTGCTGACGGCGCATCCGTCCGATGTCGGAGCTGTCGCCGAGCCCGTGCCGCACCCGGACGTAGTCGACGGCCTGCTGGCCGGAGACGGTCTGGCGGCCCTTGCGGAGGTGGATGCCGTACGCGTCGACGTCGTTGGGGACGCAGACGTCGACGCCGCCGACCGCGTTGGTGATCGCGGCGAATCCCTTGAAGTCGACCACCATGGTGTGGTCGATCCGCAGACCGGTCATGGCCTCGACGGTGTTCTGGGTGCAGGCCGGGTTGCCGGCCTTGAACTCGCCCAGGGTGAAAGCCGAGTTGAACATCTGGTTGGTCTTCGGGGTGGTCCACCGGCCGTCCTGGAGGCGGCAGGCCGGGATGGTGACCAGGGTGTCCCGGGGTATCGACACGCCGACGGCGTGCTTGTGATCGGCGTAGACGTGCAGCAGGATCGCGGTGTCGGAGTGGCCCACGCCCTCGTCGCCGCCGCCCAGTGCGGCGTTGCCGTCGTCGCGGGTGTCGGAGCCGAGCAGCAGCACGTTCACGGCGCGTCCGCCGGTGGGCGCGGTGGGCCCGGCCGGCGGGCGGCTGGTGGCGATGCCCTCGGCGGCGAAGGTCGTGATGTTGTGGTCGAGCCGCTGGTAGAACCAGGCGCCCACCCCTGCGGTGGCGACCACCAGCACGGCGGCGGTCGCACCGACCCCGCGTGCGATCCGACGACGGCGGGAGTAGGCCGCGGCAGGGCTGTGGTTGGCGTCGGTCATCCGTCAGGGCTCTCTCTTCGGGCAGGTGTTTCTGGTGCCCGAGGGCAGGCACAGCCACCACCCGCCGCGCTGCGGATGAGGCACTCGTCACCACTTAGACGGTGCGGCGGCCCGAACGGTTACACACAAACCATCATCGCGGAGAGATTTTTCGAACGGATGGGCGGGGTCCGGTTCGGCATGTCGTCCGGTCAGCCGGTGGCCGAACTGTCCAGCATCCGCCGCAGCAGGTCCCGGAGTTGGACCCGCTCCTCGTCGCCGAGGGCGGCCAGCGGCTCGCGGGCGAAGTTCAGCGACTCGCGCAGTTCCTCGGAGGCGGCCCGCCCGGGCTCGGTGGCGGCGACCAGCTTGACCCGGCGGTCCTGCGGGTCGGGCTCGCGGGTGACGAAGCCCCGGCCCTCCAGCCGGTCCACGATGCCGGTGATGTTGGACGGCTCACAGGCCAGCGTCTGCGCGATGTGCCGCATCGGCATCGGCCCGCGCCGCAGCAGTGCCAGCACCTTCGCCTGGGCGCCGGTCAGCGAGCGGGCGGCGGCGGCTTCCTCGTACTCGCGGTGGAAGAGGCCCACCAGCTTCGCCATGAGGTCCACGACCTCGAGGGTCATCGGGTCGGCGGGCGGCAGCTGCTGCTTCTCCATGCCTCCGAGTCTACCTGAACATTTGACAACATGAACCTTTCATCTCCAGGATTGCTTGAGTAGCTAAACGTTTCACGTCAAGGAGCATGTGATGGCAACGCAGGATCTCCCGCAGGACCTCCCCGCCACCGGTCGCGAGTGGCACCTGGTCGCCCGCCCCCAGGGCTGGCCCACCCCCGCCGACTTCGCGCTGGTCGAGGCCCCGCTCCGGCAGCCCGCGCCGGGCGAGATCCTGGTCCGCAACGCGTACCTCTCGGTCGACCCGTACATGCGCGGCCGGATGAACGACGTGAAGTCCTACAGCCCGCCGTACGCGCTCGGGCAGCCGATGGGCGGCGGTGCGGTGGGTTACGTGGTGGCCTCCGCCGCCGAGGGCTTCGAGGTCGGCGACGCGGTGCTGCACGGCAGCGGCTGGCGTGAGTACGCCACCGTGAGCGCCGCGCACGTGGCCAAGGTGGACCCGAAGCTGGCCCCGCTCTCGTACTTCCTGGGCGTCCTCGGGATGCCCGGACTCACCGCCTATGCAGGCCTGTTGGAGGTGGCCTCGTTCAAGGAGGGCGACACCGTCTTCGTCTCGGGCGCGGCCGGCGCGGTCGGTTCGCTGGTCGGCCAGATCGCCCGGCTCAAGGGTGCCAAGCGGGTTGTCGGTTCGGCCGGCTCCGCCGAGAAGGTCTCCCGGCTGGTCGACGGCTACGGCTTCGACGCCGCCTTCAACTACAAGGACGGCCCGGTCGCCGAACTCCTCGCGCAGGCCGCGCCGGACGGCATCGACGTCTACTTCGACAACGTCGGCGGCGAGCACCTGGAGGCCGCGATCGGCGCGCTCACCGTGCACGGCCGGGTCACCCTGTGCGGCGCCATCGCCCAGTACAACGACACCCAGGCCCCCGCCGCTCCGCGCAACCTCGCCCAGGCGATCGGCAAGCGGCTGCGCCTGCAGGGCATGCTGGTCGGCGACCACTACGGCCTGCAGCCGCAGTTCCACGCCGAGGTCGGCGGCTGGCTGAAGGACGGCTCGCTGCGGTACGACGAGACCGTGGTCGAGGGCGTGGAGAACACCGTCGACGCCTTCCTCGGCATGCTGCGCGGTGCCAACACCGGAAAGATGGTCGTCAAGATCTGACCCCTCGTCGGGTTACGCACCGTCATCCCGCCCCCGCCGGAAGCGATCCGGCGGGGGCGCGGTGTTAGGGCCGTTCGGGGGAGGTGTGCGGGGCGGGGGTAGACCTCTCGGAGGAACCGACTACCATGGGGTGAAAGCTTGTCCGTTTTGCTCAATTTGATGACCTAATGTCGAATAAGTTGAGCTTCACGGGGTAGCCAGTGATCAGTAACTTCCGGACCCGCCGGTGACCGGAACGAGGCAGCTGGGGAAGGCGACCCTCGTCCACAGCCTGGAGGTCCCGGTGACGACACGTGGTGTGCTCTACGTCCACTCCGCGCCCCGCGCGTTGTGTCCGCACGTCGAGTGGGCGGTGGCGGGCGTGCTCGGCGCGCGGGTCAGTCTCGACTGGATCCGCCAGCCCGCCGCGCCCGGCCACTGGCGGTCCGAACTCTCCTGGCAGGGAGAGCCCGGCACCGCCTCGAAGCTCGCCTCCGCGCTGCGCGGTTGGCAGCTGATGCGCTATGAGGTGACCAGCGAGCCCTGCGCCACCGCGGAGGGCGAGCGGTACTCGTCCACGCCCAGCCTCGGCATCTTCCACGCGGTGACGGGCATGCACGGCGACATCCTGATCCCCGAGGACCGGTTGCGCGCGGTGCTGCTGCGGGCCCGCAGCGAGGGCAGCGACCTGGAGACGGAGATCACCCGGCTGCTGGGGAAGCCGTGGGACGACGAGCTGGAGCCGTTCCGGTACGCGGGGGAGGGCGCGCCGGTTCGCTGGCTGCACCAGGTGGTGTGACCTGACGCCCGAAGGGGCGCGAGGCACCGACCGGACCGGTCGGGACACTCAGTAGGAGTGCCCGGCCGGTCC
>NZ_JBFAQR010000073.1:0-33401 GCF_040678815.1 Kitasatospora sp. NPDC049285
CCCGCGCCCCCCGCCTAAGCCCCCCCCGGGGGTGGGGGGGGGGGGGGGGGGGGGGGCCCCCCCCCCGGGTCGGGGCGTGCCGGGCACGCCCCGCGGATGGGTGCTACTTGGCGTCCGGCGCGGACTTCGCCGCGAGGGCCGCCTCACGGGCCTGGGCCGACAGGTCGCCGCGGCGCTCGGAGACCCACTTCTGGGACTCGCGCAGGCCGTCCACCGAGCCGGTGAAGTGCGGGACGACGTGACGGCGGATCAGCTCGAAGCTCCGCTTGACCTGGCCGCGGGTGGCCCAGTCGTGGGTGTTGACCAGCAGGGTGCCGAAGCCGCCGCTCTGGTCGATCAGCCGCTGGATGCCCTCGATGGCGTCCTCGACCGAGCCGACGATGACGGCCCCGCACTCGACGGCCTCGTCGACCTCGCGGCCCTCGGTGAGGTTCGCCGGGGCGCCGAAGGTGTTGACGACGTACTCGCGGAACCACTTGCGCATGCCCGGGCGGACCTGGTCGAGCGCCTCCTCGCGGGTGTCCGCGACGTGCACGCAGATCGCGATCCGCCAGTTCGCGCGGTCGACGGTCTGGCCGTTGCGGGCCGCCTCGTCCTCCGCCGCGGCCCACATCTGGTCGAGCGGCGCGTCGGGCATGCCCGGGCGGCCGGCGAAGGACAGCGTGCCCAGGCCGTACTGGCCGGCCAGCCGCATGCCGCGCTCGGAGCCCGCGCTGGCGACCACCATGTCGAAGCACGGCTGGGTGTACGGCCGCAGCTGGACCCGCGCGTCGCGCAGCTCGAACCAGTCGGTCTTCATGCTGACCCGCTCGTTGCCGCGCAGCAGGGCCACCACGGCCTCCGCCGACTCGGCCATCATCCGGCGCTGGTCGCTCGGCGCGATGCCCATCATGTGCGCGTCGGCCGGGGAGATGCCGGCGCCCATGCCGAACATCGCGCGGCCCTGGCTGAGGTGGTCGAGCAGCACCATGCGCTCGGCCACCGACAGCGGGTTGTGGTACGGCAGGCTGACCACGCCGGTGCCCAGCTTGATCCGCCGGGTGCGCTGCGAGGCCGCCGCCAGGAACAGCTCGGGAGAGGCGATCAGCGACCAGCCGCCCGAGTGGTGCTCGCCGATCCAGGCCTCGTCGAAACCGAGCTCGTCCAGGTGCTCGATCAGATCGAGGTCGAAGCGCAGCGCGGCCGTCGGGTCCTCGCCGAGCTCGTGGAAAGGTGCCATGAACGCACCGAACTTGAGGCTCACAGTCGACTCCGTCCGTAGTCCGGCCCGTGGTGCGGGCCGGGGTTGTGTGGTGGTTCGGTCAGGGGTGGCGGTGCGTCAGGAGAGCGGGCCGAGCTCCGCGCCCAGCCGCTCGGCCAGGACCTCGAGCTGCGGTGCGCGCATCACCGAGTAGTGCCCGCCGGGCACGTCGACGGCCTCGGCGTCGCCGGACAGCAGCGCCAGCCAGCGCTCGGTGGTCTCGGCGCTCGCGCCGCCGTCCGCGGCCCGGAACAGCCGCACCCTGCCGCCGTACGGGCGGGGGCGGTGCCGCAGCAGGGCGCGGGCGTTGCGCATGAACCGGGTGACGATCTGGCCCAGCGTGGCGGCGTCGAGGTCCGCGGGCAGCACGTCGGCGGCGCAGGCGAGTTCGTGGAAGACCTCCGGCAGCGGGCGGCCGGTGCCGTCGTGCAGGTCCTCGGCGGGCAGCTTCCACTCGCGCTCGGTCAGGCCCGCGAGGTCGCCGGCCAGCCAGCTCAGCAGGTCGGCGTCGGAGACCTCGGCGGTCTCGGCCGGGCCGGGCGGCTCCAGCAGGTCGACCGCGGCGACCAGTTCGACCCGGTGGCCGGCCTCCTCCAGCAGCGCCGCCATCTCCAGGGCGATGACGCCGCCCATCGACCAGCCGCCGAGCCGGTACGGGCCGCTCGGCACGGCCTCGGTGAGCGCCGCGGCGTAGTGCGCGGCGAGTTCGGCGACGGTCTCCAGCTCCGGGCCGTCGGGCACCTGCAGGGCGTAGAACGGCTGACCCTCCGGCAGCAGCCGGACCAGGTCGGCGTAGCAGAGCACGTCGCCGCCGACCGGGTGCACGAAGAACAGCGGCGTCGCGTCGCCCGCGGTGCGCACCGGCACCAGCGCCGAGCGGCCGGTGTGGGTCCCGCTCTCCCGCAGCAGGGCGGCGAGCCGCTCCACGGTGGGGTGGCCGAACAGCGCGGAGACCGGCACGGTCGAGCCGAGGTCGGCGGCGATCCGGGCCATCACGCGGACGGCGAGCAGCGAGTTGCCGCCGAGTTCGAAGAAGTTGTCGTGGATGCCCAGCGGCCGCTCGTCGAGCAGCTCGCCGAAGAACCCGGCCCAGATGTCGGCGAGCCGCCGTTCGAGCTCGTCGCGCGGCGCGACCTGCGCGGCGCCGTCGCCGCCGGCGCGGTCCGGCACGGGCAGCGCGGAGCGGTCCAGCTTGCCGTTGGCGCTGAGCGGCAGGGCGTCCAGGAGCAGCACCCGCGGCGGGACCAGGTAGCCCGGCAGCATGCCGTGCAGGGCGTCCAGCAGGTCCTGCTCGGTGGCCAGGTGGCCGCCGTCCAGGACGGCGTAGCCGACCAGCGACTTGGCCTCGTGGCGGCCGCCGACGACGTGCGCGGCGGCGCTGCGCACGCCGGGGATCCGCAGCATCGCGGCCTCGATCTCGCCCAGCTCGATGCGGTAGCCCTGCACCTTGACCTGGTGGTCCTCGCGGCCGAGGAACTCGATGTCGCCCGAGGGCAGGTACCGGCCGAGGTCGCCGGTGCGGTAGAGCCGCTCGCCGGTGACGGGGTGGCGCAGGAACGCGGCCCGGGTGCGGGCCTCGTCGCCGAGGTAGCCGCGGGCCAGGCCGGCCCCGGCGATGTACAGCTGGCCGGGCACCCAGACCGGGCAGGGCTGCATCGACTCGTTCAGCACGTGGAAGCGCTGGTTGCGCATCGGCTTGCCGTACGGGACGCTCGGCCACGCCGGGTCGACCTCGCCGATCGGGTACCAGATCGACCAGATCGACGCCTCGGTGGCGCCGCCGAGGCTCCACACCTCGGCGTCCGGCGCGATCCGCCGGATCCGGTCGGGCAGCGTGACCGGCACCCAGTCGCCGCTCATCATGACCACCCGCACCGGCAGGTCGCCGGCGCCGGTGGCGAGCGCGTGCTCGGTGAACATCTCCATCAGCATCGGGACGCTGTTCCACAGCGTGACCCGGTGCTGCTCGACCAGCTCCAGCCAGCGGGCCGGCTCGCGGTGCGCCTCCGGCGGCGGGATGACCACCGCGCCGCCGACGCTCAGCAGGCCGAACACGTCGTAGACCGAGAGGTCGAAGTTGAGCGCGGACAGCGCCAGCACCCGGTCCGCCTCGGTGACGCCGTACCGCTCGTTGACGTCCTGGACGGTGTTGAGCGCCGGACCGTGCTCGATCATGACGCCCTTGGGCAGGCCGGTCGAGCCCGAGGTGAAGATCACGTAGGCCAGGTCGTCCGGCGCGGTGCCGGCCGGCGCGGGCGCCGCCGGATCGGCCGCCGCGGCCTGCGGGCCGTCCACCGCCAGCACGCGCACGCCCTCGGGCCACGCGGTGTCGCCGAGCACCCGGTCCTGGGTCAGCACGTGGCCGATGCCGGCGCTGTCCAGCAGCACGGCGAGCCGCTCGGCCGGGACCGCGGCGTCGATCGGGACGTAGACGCCGCCCGCCTTCAGGATGCCGAGGACGGCCGCGACCTGCTCCCAGCCCTTGTGCATCACGACGCCCACCAGGGCGCCGGGAGCGAGGCCCTCGGCGCGCAGCAGGTTGGCGAGCCGGTTGGAGAGCTCGTCGAGTTCGCCGTAGCCGAGGGTCCGGTCGGCGGCGATCACCGCGACCCGGTCGGGCCGCTCGGCGGCCCGGGCCGTGAAGCCCTCGTGCAGCAGCCCGGCGGGCAGCGGGCCGGCGGTGGCGTTGGCCGCCTGCCGGACGTCCAGTTCGGCGGCGGGGGTGAGCAGCGCGCCCGGCCGGTGCCAGACCTGGTCGTCCGCGCAGAGGTCGGCGAGGAGGCCGGCGTAGGCCCGGAACATCTCGTCCACCATGCCGGGCGGGAAGACCGCGTCGACGGAGTCCCAGTTCAGCACCACGCCGCCGGCCTCGTCGAGGACCTGGTGGTCCAGCCAGACCTGCGGGGTGCGCACCGAGCTCCACTGCTCGCGGCCGTTGTCGGCCATCTGGATCAGCGGCTTGGCCAGGCCGCTCGCCGCGCCCGGGTTCTCGGCGGCGCCGAAGTTCACCGTGCTGGCGAAGACCACCGGCATGGTCACCGGGCCGGAGCCGGTCCGGGTGCGGCTCAGCTCGCGCAGCACCTCGACGCCGCTGACCCGGCTGTGCTCCAGGTCGGTCCAGAGCTGGTGCTGCAGCCGCGAGGCCCGCACGTCGAAGCTCTCGGCGGCGGTGCCGCGGACCTCCAGCAGCGTGGTCGCGGTGAAGTTGCCGACCACCTTGCCGACGTCCGGGTGCAGCGGCAGCCGGTTGAAGAACAGCACGTTCAGCGTGAACGAGGCCGACTTGCTCCAGGCGCCGAGCACCTGCGCGTACGCGGTGCAGACGGCCGCCGACGGGGTGACGCCGATCGCGGCGGCGCGCTCCTTGAACCGCGCCCACTGCGCGGCGTCCAGGGTGATCGAGCGGTGCGTGAACTCGGGCCGCTCGATCAGCGCCGGGTCGGTGCCCAGCGGCAGCTCGGGGCCGGCCGGCAGCGTCTTGATCCGGTCCCGCCAGTACTCCAGCGACGCCGCGTGCTCGGGGGTGTCCTCCAGCGCGCGCAGCGCCAGCACGTAGTCCCGGAAGGTGATCGGCACGTCCGGCAGCCGGTCGTACGCGCCCTCGTAGGCGGCGGCCCACTCGGCGAAGACCACCGAGGTGGACCAGGCGTCCATGGTGAGCGCGTCGGCGCCCACGTGCAGGCGGGTGGTGGTGTCGTCCAGCCGGCTGGCCCGGATGTCGAAGACCGGCCAGACCGAGGCGTCCAGCACCTGGTTCTTCATCTCGTCGTGGACGGCGGCCAGGTGCCCGGCCCGGTCCGCCTCGTCGAGCGCGCGCAGGTCGGCGACGTCGATCCGGTAGCGCGGCACGTCCGGCAGCACCCGCTGGGTGCCGTCCGGGTCGACCACCGCGCGCAGCATGTCGTGCCGGGAGACCACGTGGTTCCAGGCGTCGGCCAGCCGCTCCGGGTCGACGTTGTCGAGGTCGACCTCCAGGAAGAAGTAGGTCGAGATGTTGCCGAGCGCGTACGCGCCCGAGCGGCCCACCAGGTACGCCTGCTGAAGGTCCGTCAGGCCGAACGGCTGGTAGCGGTTCGCCTCGTCGTGGACCAGCTGCCGGGGCGCGCCGCCGGCCGGCACGAGTGCCGCGGAGTCCGCGTCCCGGCCGAGGTCGAGCAGCGGCAGGATGTGCTCGGCGAGCCGGTCGACGCTGCCGCCCTCCAGGAAGGCGACCAGCGGCAACTGGAGGCCGAACTGCACGGACAGCGCGTCGCGGGCCTCCAGTGCCATCAGCGAGTCCAGGCCCAGGCTCTGCAGCGACTCCGCCGGGTCCAGGGTGGCCGCGTCGGCGCGCAGCACCCGGGCCACCGTGCCGAGCAGCAGCTCGCGCAGCACGCCCAGGCGGTCGGCCGCGGGCGCCGCGGCCAGCGCCGCGAACCCGTCGGTGGCGCCCTGCGCGGCGGGGCGGGCGGCCGGGCGCTGCCGGACCGGCTGGTGGTGCGCGTGGTGCGCGGCGCCGTCCGCGGAGCCCTCGCGCAGCACCGCCGCGCGCCCGGCCCGCTTGGCGTACACGCCGGTGGCACGGGCCACCGTGCGGCCGCGGGCGTCCTCCACCCGGACCTCGGCGATCAGCGTCGACTCCGGGTTGGACTCCGGCGACAGCACCGCGTGGCAGTACAGCGGCCCGTCGCCCAGCGAGCCGTGCAGCTCGAACCGGTCGATGCCGACCAGCATGTAGGTCGCGTCCTTGGGCGCGTCCGGCGGCAGGCAGATGAACAGCAGCTGGAACATCGCGTCGGTGAAGCCGGGGTGCAGCAGGTAGCCGTCCGCCTCACCGGGCGCCGGCTCGCGCATCAGCGCGATCGCCTCGCTGCCGCCGTGCCACACGTGGTCGATCCACTTGGCCTCCGGGCCGAGGTACAGCTTGCGCCGCCACAGCCGGGTGTAGAACTCCTGGCCGCTCAGCTCCGAGCCGAGCGCGGCGCGGACGTCCTCGCGGTGCGCGACGCCGTCGGCCGCGGGGGCCGGGTCGGCCTCGGAGCGGACCGCGCCCTGGGCGTGCAGCAGCCAGCCGTGCTCGGGGTGCTGCGCGAAGTACTGGTAGCCGCCGTCCGGGTCGACGTGCAGCTGGACGTCGGTGGGCGTCTCCGGGTCGAGGATCAGGCCCTGCAGGACCAGGTTGGCCTCGGCGACCAGGGTCCCGGTCGCCGGGCCGAGCTCCAGCTGCCGGGCCGCCTCGAACGCGGACTCCAGGTACACGCCGATGTTGACCACCGGCAGCCCGTCGATCACGCAGTCGCCCAGACAGGGGTGGTGCTGCGGGCTGAGCCGGGTGGTGAACTGCGCGGTCTCCAGCGGGGACGGCAGCCGGCGGCCCAGCAGCGGCTCGGCCCGGCCGGGGTCGGCGGCGCCCGCCCCGGGCGCGGCCGCGGCGCGGGCCGCCGCGCCCACGGCGGTCGGCTCGAACCAGTGCCGCTCGCGCTGGAACGGGTAGGTGGGCAGCGCCACCCGCCGCCGCTCGAAGCCCGCGTGCAGCGCCGCCCAGTCGAGGTCGAAGCCCGCCGTGTACAGCTCGGCCAGGCTGCCGAGCAGCACGTCCGCGTCGTCCTGCCGGGCGCGCAGCGACGGGGCGAGCACCAGGTCGGCCGCCCGCTCCTCGGCGGGCAGCCGGCGGACCAGGCCGAGCAGGGTCGGCGCCGGGCCGACCTCCACCAGGGCCCGGCAGCCGCGGCCGAGCAGCTCGGCCATGGCCGCGTCGAACCGCACCGGCCGGCGCAGCTGGTCGCGCCAGTAGCGCGCGGTGAACTCGGCCACCGGCCGCCCGTCCATGCCGGAGACCACCGGGATCCGCGGCGCCCGGTAGGCGATCTTCGCGGCCTCGGCTTCGAAGCGGTCCAGCACCGGGTCCATCAGCGGCGAGTGGAACGCCCAGCCGGCCTCCAGCGCCTTGGTCTTCAGGCCCGCGTCCTCGGCGGCCCGCAGCACCTCGGCGACGGCGTCGGTGCCGCCGGAGACCACCACGCTGTCGGGGCCGTTGACGGCCGAGATCGACACCCGGTCCGCGAACGGGCGCAGCACCTCGGCGACCCGCTCGGCGGAGGCGAAGACGGCGCCCATCGAGCCCGGCTCGGTGCCCTCGCTCATCAGCGCGCCGCGCACCGCGGCGAGCCGCAGGCCGTCGGCGAAGGACATCACCTCGGCCACGCAGGCCGCGGCGATCTCGCCGACGCTGTGGCCGACCAGCGCCGCCGGCCGCACGCCCCAGGACATCCACAGCCGCGCCACCGCGTACTCCACGGCGACCAGCGCGGGCTGGGTGCGGCGGGTGTCGGCGAGTAGCGCGCCGTCGGCGATGATCTCGCGCAGCGGCTTGTCCAGCAGCGGGGCGAGGACCTCGGAGGCCTCGTCGATCAGCTCGCGGAACAGCGGCTGCGAGGCGTACAGGCCCTCGGCCATGTCCGCGTACTGCGAGCCCTGGCCGGTGAACAGGAACGCCGCGGTGGGGCGGACGCCGGTGCGGGCGTGCCCGGCGGTGGCGTCGGCGAGGCGGGCCCGCAGCTGCGCGTGCGACGAGCCGGCCACCGCGAGGCGGTGCGGCAGGTGGGCGCGGCCGGTGTTGGTGGTGAAGCAGACGTCGGCGAGGTCGCCGTCCTCCGCGGCCAGCCGGTCGGTGTACCGGGCGGCCAGCTCGGCCAGCGCCTTCGGCGTGCGGGCCGACAGGGTCAGCACGTGGGTGCCCGGGCGCGGCGCGCCGGCGGCCGGCTCGGCGGGGGCGGCCGGCTCCGGCGCCTCCTCGACCAGCACGTGGGCGTTGGTGCCGCTGGCGCCGAACGAGCTGACGCCGGCGATCCGCGGGTGGCCGTTGCGCGGCCAGGCGGTCAGCTCGGTGGGGATCTCGATGGGGAGGTCGTCGATGCCGATCTCCGGGTTGAGCTCGGTCAGGTTGCGGTGCGGCGGGATCTCCCCGTGCCGCAGCGCCATCAGCACCTTGACCAGTCCGGCCACGCCGGCCGCCGGCTCCAGGTGGCCGATGTTGGTCTTCACCGAGCCGACCCGCAGCGGGCCCGCCTCGCCGCGCTCGCCGAACACCTCGGCCAGCGCCCGCATCTCGATCGGGTCGCCGAGCGGGGTGCCGGTGCCGTGCGCCTCGACGTAGCCCACCTGGTGCGGCTCGACGCCGCCCGCGCGCAGGGCGCCGCGCAGCACGTCCTGCTGCGCCCGCGGGTTGGGGACGGTGACGCCGCTGCTCTTGCCGTCCTGGTTGACGGCGGTGCCGCGGATCAGGCCGAGGATCCGGTCGCCGTCGGCCTGCGCGTCGGACAGCCGCTTGAGCACCAGCACCGCGCAGCCCTCGCCGCGCACGTAGCCGTTGGCGCCCTTGTCGAAGGTCCGGCAGGCGGAGTCGGGGGACAGCGCACGGGTCTTGCTCAGGACCACGAAGATCTCGGGCACCAGCAGCACGTTCACGCCGCCCGCCAGCGCGGTGCGGCACTCGCCCGAGCGCAGGCTCTGCGCGGCGAGGTGCACGGCCACCAGCGAGGACGAGCAGGAGGTGTCGACCGACATGCTGGGCCCGGTCAGGCCGAGCAGGTAGGACAGTCGGCCGGCGCCGAAGGTGGAGGCGTTGCTGGTCGCCCAGTAGGCCTCCAGGTCGGCCGGGGCGACCTGCTGGAGCTGGGTGTGGATGTAGTCGTGGTTGGCGATGCCGAGGTAGACGCCGGTGGCCGAGCCGGCCAGCCCGTCGGGGGCGATGCCCGCGTTCTCCAGCGCCTCCCAGGTCACCTCGTGCAGCAGCCGCTGCTGCGGGTCGAGGGCGGCGGCCTCGCGCGGGGACACCCCGAAGAAGGCGGCGTCGTACTGGTCGACGTCGCGCAGGAAGGCGGCCCGGCGGGTGTAGCTGGCGTCCGGGCGGGTGCCGGTCGGGTCGTAGAGGTGGTCCATCGAGCCGCGCTCGGCGGGGAAGTCGATGACGCCGTCGCCGCCGCGGCGCAGGAACTGCCAGAACTCCTCCGGGTCGGCGCCGCCGGGCATCCGGCAGCCGAGGCCGACGACGGCGATCGGCTCGGTCCTGGCCTGCTGGGCCGCCTCCAGTTCGCCGCGCAGTCGGCGGATCTCCCGGACGCTCTGGACGAGCACGTCCTTGCCGACGGTGTCGGTCACGGGGGCACTCCTCGGGTTGGTCGGTTCGGTACGGGTCACTTGCCGATGTCCGTGCTCTGGGAGGCGGAGCCGAGCTCGCCGGCCAGGATCGCCAGCAGTTCGCTCTCCGAGGCCTCGTCCAGGGACGCGTCCGGCTGCGCCGGGGAGGCGGGTTCGGGGGTGGTGCGGGGGGCGGCCGGGTCCGGGCCGAGGGCCGGCCGGTCGTCCGCGTCGTTCGCGGGCCGGCCGACCAGGTCGAGCAGGTGGGCGGTGAGCGCGTCGACGGTCGGGTGCTCGAACATCGCCGGGGTCGCCAGCCGGCAGTGCAGGACGTCCTCCAGCCGGCGCTTGATCCGCACCGCCATGATCGAGTCCATGCCGAGCTGGAAGAACCCGGCGGTCGGGTCGAGCTGCGCGAGGTCGAAACCGAGTTCGCGGGCGACCGCCTCGGCGACGGTGGTGCGCACCAGCTCGGCGAGCTCGCCCGCGTCGGCGGGCAGCGCCGCCGGGTCGGCGGTCGGCGCCGCGGCGGGCTCCGGGTCCGCGGGCCGTTCGGCGGCCGCGGGGGCGGCGGCCGGGACCGGCGCGGCCGGGTCGTCGTCGTCCAGGTCCATGACCGGCGGCAGCGGGAAGCGCTCGTGCCGCCAGGTGTAGGAGGGCAGCGGGACGGGCGTTCCGACCGGTCCCGCCAGCAGCTCCGGCGGGACCGGGTGGCCGTGCGCGTGCAGCGCGGCGAGCCCGGTGAGCATCGCCTCCGACTCGGGCTCCTCACGGCGCATCGACGCCAGGCCGAGGCCCTCGCGCCCGGCCTCCTCGAAGGCCTGCTCGACCGCGGACAGCAGCAGCGGGTGCGGGCTGACCTCGACGAAGGTGTCGTGGCCCTGCTCCACCAGCGAGCGGACGGTGGGCCAGAACAGCACCGGCCGGCGCAGGTTCTCGTACCAGTACTCGGCGTCCAGGCAGGAGCCGTCGATGTACGCGCCGGTGGTGGTGGACAGGATCGGGACGCTCGCCGAGCGCGGGGTCAGGTCGGCCAGGCCGTCGAGCAGGTCCTCGCGCAGCCGGTCGACGCTGGGGCCGTGGCCGGGCACCGAGTTCTTCATCAGGCGGTGGAAGACCCGGCGCGCGGCCAGCTGCTCGCCGAGCGCGGTGAGCACCGCGGTGTCGCCGGACAGGACGGTGGAGGTCGGGCTGTTGCTGACCGCGACCGAGACCACGTCGCGGACGCCGTCCAGCAGCGCGTCCGCCTCGTCCAGCGGCAGGCCCACCACCATCAGCGAGCCGGACCCCTGCAGGCGGGTCAGCAGCCGCGAGCGCAGGGTGATGATCTGGGCGGCGTCCTCCAGTGAGAGCGCGCCCGCGACGCAGGCCGCGGTGATCTCGCCCATGCTGTGCCCCGCGACGACGTCGGGCTCGATGCCGAGCGAGCGCCAGCGGGCGGCGAGGCCGACCCCGACCGCGAACAGCGCGGGCTGAATGAGCGTCAGGTCGTCGGGGAGGGCGTCCAGGTCGGTGCGGTGGATCCGCTCGATCACCGACTCGCCCTGCCAGTGCCGGATCGCCTCGTCGCAGGCCTGCACGGCGGCCCGGAACACCTCGCACTCGCCCATCAACTGCCGCCCCATGCCCAGGCGTTGGGTGCCGTGCCCGGCGAACAGGAACGCGGTGCGGCGCTTGACGGCGGGGCTCGCCACCCGGCCGGTGACCACGCCCGCCGGGTGCTCGCCGTCCAGCCAGGCGGTCAGCCGGGCGGCGGCCTGCTCGTGCGAGTCGGCGACCACGGCCAGCCGGTGCGGGTGCGCGGTGCGGCGCAGCGCCGCGGTGGCGGCGATGTCGCGCAGCGCGGCGGAGCGCCCGGCGGGGGAGAGCAGGTGGTCGCGGTGGGCCGCGGCCATCCGGCCGACCTCGTCGGCGGTGCGGGCGGTGACGGAGAGCGCCACCGGTCCGGGGGCGGGCGGCGCCGGGGCCTCGGCGGGCGCCGGGGCCGGGCCGAGGATCACGTGCGCGTTGGTGCCGCCGGCGCCGAACGCGCTGACGGCGGCGTAGCGCCGGTCGTCCGGCACGTCCCACTCCGCGGTGGCGGTGGGGATGAACAGCCGGGTGCCGTCCAGCTCGATGTACGGGTTCAGCTCGGTGAAGTGCAGGTTCGGGGTGATCGCCCGGTGGTGGACGCTGAGCGCCGCCTTGACCAGCCCGGCCAGGCCCGAACCGGCCTCCAGGTGGCCGATGTTGGTCTTGATCGAGCCGATCGCGCAGCCGGGGTCGCCGTCGCCGGCGGGCCGGCCGTACGCCTCGCTCAGCGCCTCGACCTCGATCGGGTCGCCGAGCGCGGTGCCGGTGCCGTGCGCCTCGACCAGGGTCACCTGGTGCGGCTCGATCCGGGCGTTGGCCAGCGCCCGGCGGATCACGTTGCGCTGCGAGAGCCCGTTCGGCGCGGTGACGCCGTTGGTCAGACCGTCCTGGTTGACCGCGGACCCGGCCAGCACCGCCCAGATCCGGTCGCCGTCGGCGACCGCGTCCGACAGCCGCTTCAGCACGATCGCGATGACGCCCTCGCCGCGCACGTAGCCGTCGGCGCGGGAGTCGAAGGTCTTGCAGCGGCCGTCCTCGGCCAGCGCGCCTATCTTCGAGAAGCCCATGGTGGTGGCGGGCGACAGCATCAGGTTCATGCCGCCGACCACGGCCACCGGGCACTCCCCGGCGCGCAGGCTCTGCGCCGCGAGGTGGACGGCGACCAGCGAGGCGGAGCAGGCCGAGTCGATCGTCAGGCTGGGGCCGTGCAGGTCCAGCAGGTACGAGAGCCGGTTGGGGATCAGCGAGTTGGCGGCGCCGATCGAGGTGTAGGTGCCGATCCGCTCGCGCCGGCGCAGCTGCATCTGCAGGAAGTCGCAGGCGTTCGCGGCGACGAACACGCCGGCGTCGGTGCCCTGCAGCGCCGGCAGGGTCAGGCCGGCGTCCTCGACGGCCTCCCAGGCAACTTCCAGGAACAGCCGCTGCTGCGGGTCCATGTCCTGGGCCTCGCGCGGCGAAATGCCGAAGAAGTAGGGGTCGAATTCCTCGGCGCCGGAAAGGAAGCCGCCGTGCCGGGCGGTCATCCGGCCGGGCACCTCGCGATCCTCGTGGTAGTACCGGGAGTTGTCCCAACGGGACGCCGGGATCTCGGTGATCGCGTCCACGCCGTCGACGAGCAGGCGCCACAGGTCCGCGGGGCCGGACACCTCGCCGGGCAGCCGGCAGCCGATCCCGGTGATCGCGATCGGCTCGCGTCTCGCCTGCTCCAGGGCCACGACCTTGGCACGAAGGTCCCGCACCGCGGTCAGGGCAGTCGTCAGCGCCTCGGTCGTCATCTGGCCACCTGTCGGTCCGAACGGACTGGGGAGATCGGCAGCCGGACATCAATGGAGTCGGAACGGCTGCGATATCAGGAATTCCTCGAAAGGCTAACCCGCGGCCACGGCGGCCGGTCAACCCCAGTCCGGAAGTACGGGGGCCACCCCTAATCGGGCTTTTTAAGGGGACCCCTACGAGGAATTTCCCAGGTATCGGGCGACGGAATACCGACACAATCGGATGGAACTGCTCCGGAAGTCCGGACGCGACGCGGTGATCGAATACCCGGGCGCGCGGCGGCGGCTCCGGAAGGCGCGAAAAGCGGCGACCGCCGCGGCCCGGGGAGGGGCCGCGGCGGTCGCCGCTCGCCCGGCGGGGGTCCGGGCTGGGATGGCTGCGCGGGGCAGCCGGGTCATCGGGTGGGCGCCGCCTAGGCGGCGGTGGCCTCCTCGGCCGGCTTCGGGGCCGGCGGCGGGGTGGGGGCGCCGGGCGGCGGCGGGACGCTGGCCGGCAGGCCGCGCATGGCGACGACGCAGGCGAGCACCGCGAAGCCGGCGCAGACCAGCAGGGCGGCGTGCATGCCGGTGACGTGGGCGTCGAAGGCCGCGTCCTTGATCCTCTGGGCGTCCGCGCCGCCGAGCGCGTTCCCGCCGGCCCGCAGGGCCTCCAGGGCGCCGCCGACCGACTCGCGGGCCTTGTCGGCCAGGTTGGCGGGCAGTGCGGAGGCCTTGTCGCCGAGCGAGGAGCGGTAGACCGCGCTGACCACGGAGCCGATGACGGCGACGCCGAGCGCGCCGGCCACCTGGCGGACGGTGTTGGACACCGCCTGGCCCGCGCCCATCTTGACCGGCGGGACGACCGACATCAGCGCGCCGGTGGCCGGCGCCATCACGCAGCCCCAGCCGAGGCCCAGCGCGACCTGGCCGACGGCGACCAGCCAGAGCGGGCCGTCGGCGTCGAGCGCGGCGAAGACCAGCATCGCCACGGCCATCAGCGTCGTGCCGGCGGCGACCACGTTGCGCGGGCCGAACTTCATGGCCAGCTTGGGCAGTCGGAAGGAGATCAGGAAGGCCGCCAGGCCCATCGGCACCATCATCAGGCCGGCCTTGGCGGGGGAGAGGCCGAGCACCGCCTGCAGGTAGATCGACATCACGAAGATGCCGCCCAGCAGGGCGAAGAAGGCCAGCGCGATGGCGCTGGTGCCGGAGGAGTAGCGGCCGAGCTTGAGCAGGCTGAGGTCGAGCGCGGGGGTCGAGACCCGGCGCTCGAAGAGCACCAGCAGGACCACCAGCAGCAGGCCGCCGGCGATCGGGCCGAGGGTGCCGAAGGCCAGCCAGGAGTCCTCGCCGCCCTGGACGATGCCGTACACCAGGGTGCCGACGGCCGCGATGGAGACCAGCACGCCGATCGGGTCGAAGCTGCCCGGGTTGGGGTTGCGGGACTCCGGCACCAGGAGGGCGACGGCGACCACGGCCGCGATGGCCAGCGGCACGTTGATCAGCAGCACCGAGCCCCAGTAGAACTCCTGCAGCAGCAGGCCGCCGACGATCGGGCCGATCATGGTGCCGACACCGGCGGAGGCGGCCCAGGCGGCGATCGCCTTCGGGCGCTCGGCGGGCGGGAAGACCACCATCAGGATGGCCAGCGACACGGTCGGGACGGCGGCGGCTCCGATGCCCATCAGGGCACGCCAGGCCACCAGTTCGCCGATCGACCCGGCCATCGCGGCGAGCAGCGAGGCGCCGCCGAAGACCGCGAGGCTGGCGATGACGATCGAGCGGCGGCCGAACCGGTCGGCGAGCACGCCGCCGGTGAAGATGAACGCCGCGAAGGTGATCAGGTAGGAGTCCATCGACCACTGCAGGTCGGCGGTCGAGGCGTCGAAGTCGCGCTGGATGGTGCTCAGTGCCACGTTGAGGATGGTCATGTCCATGACCACCACCAGGACGCTGAGCGCCAGTACAAGCAGGATCGCCCGGCGGCGGCCCGGGCTCGTCTCGTTATTCATGGTCTGTCCTCGGGTCGGCCTGAGGGGTGGTCTTCACTGGGGTAGTAAAGGGGCTTTACTCCAGCGAGTAAAGCTGCTTTGCTTGCTAGCGTCAACCCATCGCGAGTCCGCACCCCGACGGATTTTCTGGGGTAGACACGAACGCTCGTCCGGGCGTTCTCTTGGCCACATCGCTTGAATGGAAGAGGAACCATGCGCGTCATCTCGGAAACCGAAGAGCGCACCACCCGCAACCCCGCCGGCCTCGCGGCCGGCCTCGCCGGACCGAGCCAGGGCAGCGAGCAGGTCAGCACCTGGCGCGTCGTCATGGAGCCCGGCACGGACGCTCCGGTGCACCTGATCGACCGCGACCAGGTCTGGATGCCGATCGCCGGCACCTTCGAGTTCGTCGTCGGCGAGGAGACCTCCCTGGTCAAGACCGGCCAGGCGATCCTCGTTCCGGCCGACGTGACCCGTACCTTCCGCGCCGTCGACGAGCAGGCCCAGGCCCTGGTCGCGATGGTCCCCGGCGGCACCGCTGCCCTGCCGGGCAACGACGCCCGCCTGCCGCTGCCCTGGGCCGCGTAAGGCCCAGAGCGCACGGGGCCGGGGACTCCCGGCCCCCGGCCCCGTGATCCCGAAGACAGACCAGCAGAGGATCTTGATCATGACTGAAGTCGTCGGTCAGCACCCGGCGTTCCCGATGGTCCGCAAGTGCCCGTTCCAGCTCCCCACCGAGTACGCGGGGCTGCGCGAGACCGAGCCGGTCTCCCAGGTCACCCGGGTGGACGGCTCGACGCCGTGGATCATCACCCGGTACGACCTGGTCCGCAAGGCACTCGCCGACCCCCGGATCAGCTCCGACCGCACCCTGCCCGGCAACCCCAGCCTGGTCCCGATCCCGCCGGCGTTCCTGCAGCCCTCCTCCCGCCCGCTGATCGTCCAGGACGGCGAGGAGCACGCGCTCCACCGCCGCCTGATCATCAACGAGTTCACCGTGCGCCGGGTCCAGGCGATGCGCCCCGACATCCAGCGGATCGTCGACGACTGCATCGACCGGATGCTGGAGCAGGACGGCCCGGTCGACCTGGTCGACCTGCTGGCCCGTCCGGTGCCGACCCTGGTCATCTGCGAGCTGCTCGGCGTCTCCTACGAGGAGCGCGACATCTTCTACGACGCCAGCAACCGGGTGTTCGCGGAGGAGAGCACGCCGATGGACATCGGCATGGCCATCAACGACCTGCGGGTGTTCCTCGACGCGAAGATCGCCGGCCGCGAGGCCGAGCCGGGCGACGACCTGCTCAGCCGCCTGGTCAAGCGCTACCAGGACGAGGGCATCTACGACCGCGAGCGGGTCATCAGCACCGCGCTGGGTCTGCTGATCGCCGGCCACGAGACCACCACCAGCATGATCGCGCTCGGCTTCGCGGCCCTGTTCGACAACCCGGAGCAGCTGGCCAAGCTGGTCGCCGACCCGTCGCTGGCGACGAAGGCCACCGAGGAGCTGCTGCGCTACCTGTCCATCGCGGACATGATCACCGCGCGCTCGCTGACCGAGGACGTCGACCTGGACGGCACCGTGGTGCCCGCGGGCGACGGCCTGTTCGCGCTGCTCGGCGCGGCCAACTTCGACCCCGAGGTCTTCCCGGACCCGGAGGTCCTCGACCTGGAGCGCCCCGAGGCCCGCCAGCACCTGGCCTTCGGCCACGGCGCGCACGCCTGCCTCGGCGCGAACCTGGCCCGCCTGGAGCTGGAGATCGTCTACAAGACCGTCTTCGAGCGCATCCCCGGCCTCAAGCTCGCCGTCGACGTCGACGACCTGCCGTTCCGCGACAAGACCGCCCTGTACGGCATCAGCGCCCTCCCGGTGACCTGGTGACCGCCCCGGCCGGGAGCGTCCGGATCAGCGTCGACCGCACCCGCTGCGTCGGGTCCGGCCAGTGCGTCATGACCGCGCCCGAGCTGTTCGACCAGGACGACGACGGCTTCATCGTCGTGCTCGACCCCGAGCCCGGCCCGGACCTCCTGGTCGGCGCCCGCACCGCGGCCCAGCTCTGCCCGGGATCGGTCGTCACCCTCGACGGCGCGTAGACTGCCTCGGTCCGGCGGAACGCCGTCGCCCTCCGTGCCCCGCGGCGCGGCAGACGGCGGCGGCCGCCGGACCGCAAGTGGCACCACCGCAGGCCCGCCGGTCCCCACGGACGGTGTGGCGCCGGCGACCGGAACGTCTGAGGCGTCGTCACGTGCGAGGATTCGGACCGGGATGCCCCCCATGGCATCCGTGGGGACTTCGTAAGAGGACGAACACATGCAGACGGAGGATCCGCTGGCCGGTGCCGAGCTGACCTTTCTGCTCGGCATGGCCTTCCAGCTTTTGCACGCCGAGTTCGTGGGCCGCGTCAACACGCTCACCTCCACCGAACTCCGGCCGGTGCACGGCATGCTGTTCCAGATCCTCGGCCAGGACGGGGCGACCAACACCGAGCTCGCCACCAAGCTGGGCGTGACCAAGCAGGCCACCGGCCAGATCATCGACTTCCTCGAGGAACGCGGCTACGTGGAACGCCTGCCGCACCCCGACGGCGGCCGCCGCAAGCTGGTGGTCATGACGGACTCCGCCCGGCTCCACCTCGCGGTGGCCGGCCACGTCCTGGCCGATCTCGAAGGCAAGCTCGCGGCCGACCTCGGCGCCGCCGACATGGCCGAACTCCGCCGTGAACTCGCCCGGCTGATCAGGTACTTCGCCGGCGACGAGATCCCGCCCCTGCGACCGCTCTGGTAACTGCGACCGCTCTGGTGACGGCGGCGCGCCCGCCCGGGCGCGCCGCCGTCACCGCGTCGCCACTACCGCGCCGCCGCCGCGGCCATCCGGATCAGCCGCGCCCGCCCGGGGATCCCCAGCTTCCGGTAGATCCGGGTCAGGTGCTGCTCCACCGTGCTCACCGTGACGTGCAGCTCCTGGGCGATCTCCCGGTTGCTCTGCCCCGCCTGCGCCAGCGCGGCCACCCGCAGCTCGGCCCGGCTGAGCCGCCCGGCCGACTCGAGGACCCCGTCCCGCCCGCCCGGCCGCTCCGGGTCGCCCGCCGCCACCGGCACGGGCACGGGCATGGGCACCGCGGCCGACGGCAGGCGCTCCGGCTCGCTCGCGGCCTGCCCCGGCATCCGCCGGGTCGGCACGCTCCGGTGGCCCGGCAGGGCCCGCCGGCCCGGCAGCGGACGCGGCGAGACCGCCGCCCCCGCCGCGGCGCCCGTCCGCTGGGCCGGCACACCGCCCTCCGGCACCGCGGGCCGGGCGTCCAGCAGCCGGCCCGCCTCCGCGGACCGCCCCAGCCGCAGCAGCGCGTCCGCCGCGCCGTCACGCCACGGCAGCGCGGGACCGGCCACCGACTTCCAGTGCCCGAGCAGCTCGCCGCAGCGGGTGAAGTCGGCCAGCGCGACCTTCACCTGACCCGCCGCCAGGTGGTAGCGGGCCCGCGCCAGTAACACGTGCGGGCCCGCCAGGCTGCACAGCGCCCGCTGCGGCAGCGGGACCTCCAGGAAGGCCCGGGCCTCGGCCAGCTTGCCCTGCGCGGTCAGCGCGGCGACCAGCGTGGAGAGCGGACCGCCCAGCATGACGCCCCAGCCCTCGTACGAGATCCCGTCGAGGGCCTCCCGGGCGTGCCGCTCGGCCGCCTCCGGCAGGCCCCGACGCAGTGCGACCTGCCCGGTGCCCGCCGCGACGACCGCTTGCAGGGTCGGGCCGGAGCGGCTGGTCGGCCGCCCGGCCAGCCGGGCCAGCAGACGCTCGGCGTCATCCAGCCGGCCCGCGAAGGCGGTGGTGAGCACCGCGGCGACCACGCAGATCGCCGACTCGTCGTCCCACAGGCCCGGCTGCAGCACGCTCTCCGCGTGGGCCAGCAGCAGCGACTGCCCGTCCGCGGGCGGCGGCGCCGCGCCGCCGAGGCGCGGGTCCACGGTCGGTAGCAGCGGGTACAGGCGGCGCAGCCACGGGCAGACCGCCTGCGGCCGGCTCCGGCCGTCGTCGTCGACCGGGTCGGGCTCGCCGGCGGCGCCCACCAGCACGTCGAGGGCCTCCTCGGGCCGCCCCCACCACAGCAGGTACTCGACCAGGGTGAGCGAGTCCGCCGGGCGCAGCCGACCCTGCTGCGCCATTGCGACGAGCTCCGGGACGTACCGCACGGCCCGCTGCGGGTCGAGCCGCCAGGTGGCGCGAGCCAGCGCCGCGGTCACCTCGGTCCGCTGCTGCCGGTTCTCGCACGCCTGCTCCGCCAGCCGGAGGTAGCGCACGGCCTGCTCGCAGTCGTCGGCGTCCAGGCACGTGGCGGCCGCCTCGCGCAGCACGTGCACGGCCCACTCGCCGTGGGCGCCGCCCGCGGCCTCGATCAGCTCGGCGACCTCGGTGCCGTGCGCGCCGTCGTTGTAGCGCATCCGGGCGGCCCGCAGCCGCAGTTCGCCGAGCGACTCGGGCGGCATGCTGCCCCGTACCGCCGCGGCGATCGCGGGGTGCCGCAGCCGGCCGTCGGCGGCCAGGCCCATCGCGGTGAGGGCGCCGATCCCGTGCTCGGCGTGCTCCACCGAGACGCCGAGCAGCCGGCCCACCAGCCAGGCGGTCGGGCGGCCGCCGAGCACCGCCAGCACCTGCGCCACCCGGAGCACCGCGGGTTCGGCCCGGAACAGGCAGTGCATGACGCTGCGCGCGAACACCACCCCGGTGGGCGGCTCCGGACACGCCGGCTCGGTCCAACCCGCCTCGTCCAGCAGGGCGTTGAGCAGCACCGGGTTGCCGCCGGTGGCGGAGTGCCAGTGGTGCGCCAGCCGCTCGCCGGCCGGCTCGCCGAGGTGACGGGCGATCAGGGCGGCGGTGCCGCGCTCGCAGAGCATGCCGAGCGGCAGGCGCAGCACGTCCTGCTCGCGGGCCAGGCTCCGGTGGACGGCGGCGACGCCCGCCCCGGAGCCGGTCCGCTCGACCAGCACCGACAGCACCCGCGCCAGGCCCCAGCCGCGCAGCGCGGTGACCACCTCCAGCGAGGCGGTGTCGGCGTACTGGATGTCGTCGACGCACAGCACCACCGGGGTCCGCCCGGCCACCGCCTGGACGGCATCCCGGAAGGCCACCGCGACCCGGGCGAACTCCGGCTGCGGCAGCGGGTCCACGGCGGGACCCGGGACCGTGGTCAGCAGTGCCCGCAGCGGGCCGGTCTGCTCGGTGGGCAGGGCCTGCATCAACTGCCGCAGCACGCCCAGCTGGTAGGTGCGGGTGACGGGCAGGCCGACCGCCTCCAGGACCAGCGCCCCGGCGTCCCGGGCCCGGCGCAGCAGGTCCTGCACCAGCTCGGTCTTGCCGCTGGCGACCGGGCCGGTGACCAGCACCGCCCGGCTGCGGCCCTGCGCCGTCGAGTTGTAGACGGCGGCGAACTGCTCGGCGGAGAGCCGGCGTTCGCCCGGGCGGCCCGTTAGGTCGGGCTCCTCCGCGGCGAGCTTCACAGCTCCTCCAGCATCTTCGCCAGTTCGGCCAGCTCGGCCTGGAGCGCGTCCTCGGGGCTGCCCTCGTCGGCGCGGGCCTCGGCCACCGGGGCCGGCGCGGCGGCCGGGCGGGCCGGCTCCTCGGCGGCCTGATCGGGCGTCAACTGCCCGTACAGGAAGGCGGAGAGCTCCTGGACGGTCGGGTAGTTCCAGATCACCGTCGCCGCGAGCCGCAGCCCGAACCGGCGCTCCAGCCGGTTGCGCAGCTCCAGCGACATCACGGAGTCGACGCCGAGCGAGCGCATCGGGCTGTCGGGCGCGACGGAGGCCGCCGGCACCCGGGTGACCCCGGCGACGCAGTCGGTGACCAGCTCCGCCAGCAGCTCGCGGCGCTTCGCCTCGTCCTCGACGGCCAGCAGCGCGTCCAGTTCGGAGCGCAGGTCGGCGGCGTCGGCCTGCTCGGCGGCCGCCTCGGCGACCCGCAGCCGCATCCGGCTGATCGCGACGCCGGACACCCGGACGAACACCCGGCCGTCGGCGCCGACGATCGACACGTCGGCCAGCAGCCCCTCCGGGACGTCCGGCGCGGGCCGGACGGTGGCGTGCGCCCAGCACTCGTCGGTCGGCCGCGCGTGCACCACGACCCGCTCCACGCCGGTGCTGACGAACCCGCCGTCGGCGGCCGCGAGGACCGGCGCGAGGGCGGCCTGGATGGCGCCGTCGAGCAACGCGGGCGCCACCCGGAACTGCGCGGCGGCCGGCGACTCGGCCGGCACCGCGAGCCGGGCCAGCGCCTCGTCCGCCCCGAAGCGCACCTCGGTGACGGCCCGGTAGGCGGGGCCGTAGGCCAGCCCGCGCTCGGCGAGCGAGGCGTAGAACGCGGCGCCGTCCATCGTCCGGGGCAGCCGGCCGCCGGCCGCCGCCAGGTCGAGCGGGGCGGGCTCCGCCGCGCCGACCGGCTCCAGCAGGGCGGCGGCGACGCACACCTGCTCGGTGCCGAACCGCGCGAAGACCCGCAGGTCGTCGGCGCTCTCGTGCTCGACCAGCACCGCCTGCACCTGCCGGCCGCCGTCCTCGTCGAGCCGCAGCGGCTCCACGAAACGCAGCCCGGTGACGGCGTGCTCGCGGCCGGGGCGCACCTGCTCCGCCACCGCGAGCGCCAGTTCGACCACCGCGGCGCCGGGCAGCACGGCCTCCCCGCCGATCACGTGGTCGTGCGCGCCGATCGTGGTCCGGTCGTAGGTGGTCTGCCAGTAGTGGGTGCCCGGCTCGACGGCCGAGTCCAGCCGCTCGCCGAGCAGCCCGCCCCGGGCGGCCGAGCGGGCCGCGCCGGAGGCGGCGACCGCCTCGTACCAGAGCCGTTGCCGCTGCCACGGGTAGGACGGCAGCCGGGCGCCGTGCAGCGCGGCGCCGCGCACCAGGCCGAGGTCGAGCGGCAGGCCGGCGGTGTACAGCCGGCCGACCGAGCCGAGCAGGGTCTCCCGCTCGCCCTCGTTGCGCCGCAGCGAGGGCACCACCGCGACCGGCACGCTCCGGTCCATCGCCACCTGCTCCACGGCGGGCAGCAGGATCGGGTGCGGGCTCATCTCGGCGAACACCCGGGTGCCGGACTCGATCAACCGGTCGACCTGCCGGCCGAAGAGCACCGGCTTGCGCAGGTTGTCGACCCAGTACTCGGCCGTCATGTCGGAACCGTCGCTGACCCGGCCGGTGACGGTGGACCAGATCGGCACGGCCGCGACCCGCGGCGCGACCGGCGCCAGCGCGTCGAGCAGGTCCTCGCGCAGCGGGTCCATCTGCGGGCTGTGCGAGGCGACGTCCACCTTCACCCGGCGGCAGAAGGTGCCGGCCTCCTTCAGCTGCGCCTCGATCGCCTCCAGCGCCGGCAGGCCGCCGGACAGCACGGTCGAGCGGGCGCTGTTGCTCACCGCGATCGACACCGTGTCGGCGTACGGCGCGGTGACCTCCTCGGCCTGCTCCATGGTGAGCTCGACGGCGAGCATCGCGCCCTGCCCGCTGGCGCGGCGCATCAGGCCGCTGCGCAGGCAGATGACGCGCAGCGCGTCGTCCAGCGAGAGCGCGCCCGCCACGTGGGAGGCGGCGATCTCGCCCATGCTGTGCCCGACGACGGCGCTCGGGACGACGCCCCAGGACCGCCAGAGCGCGGCCAGCGCGACCTGGACGGCGAAGATGACCGGCTGGATCACGTCGATCCGGTCCATCCGGGAGGTGTCCTCGCCGGCCTGCAGCTCGGCGAGGATCGACCAGTCCAGGTAGGCGCGGGCCGCGGCGTCGATCTCCCGGATCGCGGCGTGGAACACCGGCTCGGCGGCGAGCAGTTCGGTGCCCATGCCGATCCACTGCGAGCCCTGGCCGGGGAAGACGAAGGCCACGCCGGCCCGGCTGTCGACGCCGACGGGGGCCGGCTCGGCGGCGCGCAGCCGCTCGGCCAGCTCGGCGGTGGAGCGGGCCACCACGGCCAGCCGGTGTGGGTGTTCGGCGCGCGGGGCGGCGGCCCGGCAGAGGTCGGCCAGGCCGGTGCCGGCGGCGTCCGCGACCCGGTCGGCGGTGCGGTCGGCGAGCTCGCGCAGGGCGGCCGCGGAGCGGGCGGAGACCGTGAACAGCTCGGCGCGGTCCGCCCCGTGGCCCGGCCGGGCGGCCGGCAGGCCGAGCGCGTGCAGCGCGGCGAGCGTCTCGGCGGCGCCCTGCCGGTCGTCGGCGGCGCGCAGCATGGTCCCGAGCACCACGGCCTCGCGGCCGGAGTCGGCGACGCACTGCTCCAGTCCGGCGGTCAGCACCGGGGTGGCGCTGAGCTCCACCAGGACGCTGTGGCCGTCCTCCAGCAGCGCGGCCACGGCGTCGGCGAGCACGACCTGCTCGCGCAGGTTCCGGCAGAAGTACGCGCCGGTGACCTCCCGCCAGTCGATCGGGCGGCCGGTGACGGTGGAGTACATCGGGATGCGGCCCGGCCGGGGCCGGATGCCCTCGGTGGACGCCGCCAGCTCCGGAAGGATCTCGTCGATGGCCGCGCTGTGCGCGGGCAGGCCGACCTTGACCATCGCGCCGAGCACGCCGTCGGCCTTGAGCTCGGCGAGCGCCGCCTCGAGGGCGGTCACCTCGCCGGCCAGCACGGTGGAGCGCGGCCCGTTGCGGGCGGCGACCACCACCCGGCCGTCCGCGGTGAAGCGGGCCAGGTCGGCGGCGGACCGGTCGACGATGGCCATGCCGCCGCCGCGGCCGGAGATCACGGCCTGCAGCCGGCTGTAGTGGTGCACCAGCCGGACGGCGTCCGGCAGGTCGAGGATGCCCGCGATGACGGCGGCGGCGATCTCGCCCAGGCTGTGCCCGGTCACGGCGTCCGGGCGGACGCCGCCCGCCTCCAGCCACTCGGCCAGCGCGACCTGGATCGCGAACAGCACCGGCTGGGTGACCGAGACGTCGTCCCAGCGGGTCCGGTCCTCGTCGACGTGCAGTTCCTGCAGCAGCGACCAGCCGGTGTACGGCTGCAGCTCGGCGTCGCAGCGCTCGAGCGCGGCGCGGAACACCGGTTCGGTGCGCAGCATCGCGCGGGCCATGCCGAACCACTGGTGGCCGTGCGGGGAGCAGACGAACGCGACCTTGCGGTCGGACGCGGCGGCGGCCGGGCCGTCCAGCGCGGACCAGTCCCACGGCTGCGGCTCGTCGCGGCCCTCCAGCACCACGTGGACGTTGGTGCCGCCCCACCCGAACGAGCTGACGCCGGCCAGGGCGCGCCGGTCGGCCGGCCACTCCTCCAGTTCGGTGGGCACGCGCAGGCCGAGGCCGTCGAAGTCGATGTGCGGGTTCGGGTCGCGGAAGTGCAGGTTCGGCGGCACCGCGCGGTGGCGCAGCACCAGGGCGGTCTTGATCAGCCCGGCGATGCCGGCCGCGCCCTCCAGGTGCCCGATGTTGGTCTTCACCGAGCCGAGCACGAGCTGCGCGGAGCGGTCCTCGGCGAAGGCGCGGTCCTCGGCGAAGACCGCGCCGAGCGCGCTGGCCTCGATCGGGTCGCCCAGCGCGGTGCCGGTGCCGTGGGTCTCCACGAAGTGCACCTCGCCCGGCGCGACCCCGGCCCGCTCGTAGGCGGCGCGCAGCACCTCCTCCTGGGCGACCGGGTTGGGGGCGGTGAGGCCGTTGCTCAGGCCGTCGTTGTTGGTCGCCGAGCCGCGGATGGTGCACCAGACGTCGTCGCCGTCGGCGAGCGCGCGCGACAGCGGCTTGAGGACGACGACGCCGCAGCCCTCGCCGCGGCCGAAGCCGTCGCCGCTCGCGTCGAAGGCCTTGCAGCGCCCGTCCTGGGCGAGTCCGCCGAACAGCGTGAGCGCCACCATGGTGTCGGCGCTGAGCAGCAGGTTCACCCCGCCCGCGACGGCGATCGTGGACTCGCCGGACCAGATGCTCTGGCAGGCGAGGTGGACCGCGAGCAGCGAGGAGGAGCAGGCGGTGTCGACGGTGACGCTCGGGCCGCGCAGGCCCAGGACGTACGAGAGCCGGTTGGCGATCATGTTGAGCGCCTGGCCGGTGGCCGAGTGCGAGGTGAGCGGGCCGGGGCGCAGGTCGGCGTAGTCGTGCCAGATCGCGCCGGCGAACACGCCGGTGCGGCTGCCGGCCAGTTCGCTCGCGGAGACCCCGGCGCTCTCCAGCGCCTCCCAGGCGACCTCCAGGAAGAGCCGCTGCTGCGGGTCCATCTCGGCCGCCTCGCGCGGGGAGATGCCGAAGAACAGCGGGTCGAACTCGTCGCCGGGCCGGTCGAGGTAGCCGGCCTCGGTGGGCATCCGGTTCAGCACCGACTGCGGGAGCCCGTCCCGGACGTCCTGCCCCGTGCGCTCCGCCGCGGCCCGCACCGCGTCGGTGCCGCTGCGCAGCAGCTCCCAGTACGCGTCCACGCCGTCGGCCTGCGGGAAGCGGCAGCCGATGCCGACCACCGCGATCGGCTCGCTCGCGGCCGGGACCGGGGTGGTGCGAGCGGCTCCCCGGGTGCGGGTCGCGGGCGCCGCGTCGTCCAGCAGATGCGCCGCGAGCGAAGTGATCGTCGGGTGCGCCCAGGCGACGGCGGGCGACAGCGGGCGGTCCAGCAGCTCCGCGAGGGTCGCGATCATCCGGGTCGCCTTCAGCGAATCGAGGCCCTGCCGCACGAACTGCTCGTCGTCGGATACGTCCTCGACGGCGCACCCGACCAGCTCGGACAGGACTCTGCGTATTTCCGCGACGAGAGAATCAGAAGTCAAACTTCCCGTGGCCAACACTGAAATTACCCCCGCAGATGTCCAGTGAAGCGATATGTATCTCAATATTGCGATAATATTACAGAGAATGTTTGAACCTCATCCTAGCCGTGCCCGACGGGCGGAGTCAAGGAACTTGACTCCTGTCCTCCGATTTGAGGCTGGCCATATCCGACATTCCTGGCGAAGCCCTCGCGAGGCTCTCGGGGGCCGTCCGCGCCGCGCCGCCGCTCCATGGTCAACTAGCGGGCGGGGTAGGGGAGTAGGGGACACAACCGCAGGCGCGGGCCGGTCCGGTCGGAGCGCAGGATGACGGCCGCGTTACGGACGGTGCCGGTGGTGCGGCGTCCGCGGGGGCCGATCGCGCGGGTCGGAACGGTCGTTCCAGCGGCCCGAACGGACCGGAAGGTGCCAATATCGACCCGGTTAATACGGGCGCCGGAACGCGGAGCCGAACACGCGGCGGAAACACGCCCGATACGCGGCCGACACGTGCGGATACGGTTGCACCCGTGCGGCCGGAACCGCCCGGCGGCCTCCGCCCGGTACCCCGCGGCGCCGGGAGCCCTACCGTTCCCCGGGGCGACTGTTAGCATTCGGCAAAAACAGCCGCGGCGAATTCCCCCGGCTCGTCGAATTCCCCCGCCCGCCCGTCCGACGCGTTGTGGAAGGACCGAACCACCGTGACCAGCACCGTCAGCACCGCCGACCTCTGGATACGCCGCTACGCCACCGCCGAGCCGGGCGCACCGAAGCTCGTCTGCCTGCCGCACGCCGGCGGCAGCGCCACCTTCTACGTCCCGATGGCCCGCGCCCTCGCCCCGCACTGCGAGGTGCTCGCCGTCCAGTACCCCGGCCGGCAGGACCGGCTCGCCGAGCCCCGGCTGGAGAGCCTCGACGCGCTCGCCGACCGGATCGTGCCGCTGCTGCTGCCGTACGCCGAGGACGGGCTGGCCCTGTTCGGCCACAGCATGGGCGCGACCCTCGCGTTCGAGGTCGCCCGCCTGCTGGAGGAGGCGGGCGCCGTCCCGCTGGCGCTGTTCGCCTCGGGCCGCGCCGCCCCGTCCCGCCTGCCCGCGGGCGGCACCGTCCACCAGGGCACCGACGCCGAACTCGCCGCCCGGCTCCGGGTGCTGGGCGGCACCTACGCGCCGGTGCTGGACGACCCCGAGCTGCTGGAGCTGACGCTTCCCGCCGTGCGCAGCGACTACAAGGCCGCCGAGACCTACCGCTACCGCCCCGGCGCCCCGCTGACCTGCCCCGTCCACGTCCTCACCGGCGACCAGGACCCGATGGTCACCGACGCCGACGCCCGCGCCTGGGCCGAGCACACCTCGGGCCCGTTCGCCCTGGACACCTACGCCGGCGGCCACTTCTTCCTGGCCCACCACCAGGCTCCGATCCTGGCCTCCGTCACTGCCCGGCTGTCCCGCGCCTGACGCCGCCGACGCGCCCTGGGCCGCACCGGAACTCCGTTGCGGCCCAGTCGCGTTGACCGATGATCAGGCCGCGGGCGGCGCGGGGGTGTCGCCCTCGACGGTGATCCGGGCCCGGGTGTCGTAGAACGACAGGTGGCCGGCGATGTCCGCGGCGGCGTCGAGCGGGTCGGGGTAGGACCAGGCCACGTCGGGCCGGTCCTCGACGGTGCCGTCCGGGCCGCGGTACGCCCAGTAGTGGGCCTCGCCCTTGAAGGGGCAGGTGGTCCGGGTGTCGGTCGGCGCGAAGAGCGCCAGGTCGACGTCGCCCGGCGGCAGGTAGTAGCGGACCGGCAGCCCCGCCTCGAACAGGACGACGGGCCGGCTGGACTTGGCGACGACGGTGCCGTCGATCTCGACGGTCACGGTCACGGAACCGCGGACGGTCTGCACCCGGTGGGCGCGGGCGGGGCTCGACACGAAGAACTCCCTCTGCTGGTCGGTGCGTTCGCTGCATTCTCCGTCATCGGGGCGAGCGGGTCGATGCCCTCCCTTGCGCGGTCGGGCCGCACCCCTCGCGATTGGTCCAGACCTATTGACGCGCCTTGCCGCCCCTCCTACGATCCGGTCCGGTACATCCCCCACATGCCCCCACCTCACCCAAGCCGGGCGTCACGCCCCCACGCGTCGGTCATGTCCATGACGCTCGGCGGGAAGGGAACGCCGTATGTTCCGTCGAAGGTCGCGTACCGCCAGCCCATCGGGCGACGCCCGCCCCGCTGTGCAGCGGGCCGCCGTGCAGCGCGCACCGCAGCTCCACCGGGCCGACACCGTCCGGCCCGAGCCGTCCGTCCTCAAGCGCGCGCTCGCCGGGGTGAGCGCCGTCGCGGTGATCGCCACCGGCGTCGCCGTGGCCGGCTCGGTCACCGCCGGGGCCGCCACCACCAACCTGGTCGCCAACCCCGGCTTCGAGAGCGGACTCTCCGGCTGGAGCTGCACCGGCGGCTCCGGCTCGGTCGTCGCCAGTCCGGTGCACGCCGGCGCCGGCGCGCTCAAGGCCGTGCCGACCGGCTCGGACACCGCCGAGTGCTCGCAGACCATCAGCGTGCAGCCCAACTCCCAGTACACGCTGAGCGCTTACGTCCAGGGCAGCTACGTCTACCTGGGCGTCACCGGCACCGGCGTCTCGTCGTCCACCTGGACGCCGAACAACGCGTCGTACGGCCAGCTCAGCGTCGCCTTCAGCACCGGCGCGAGCACCACCTCGGTGACCGTCTTCGTGCACGGCTGGTACGGGCAGCCCACCTACTACGCGGACGACCTGTCGCTCAGCGGCCCCGGCGGCACCAGCCCCAGCCCGTCCACCTCCGCCAGCCCGTCGACCAGCACCAGCCCGTCGGCCTCCGCGAGCCCGTCCACCTCCAGCAGCCCGTCGACGTCGGCCAGCCCCTCGACCTCCGCCAGCCCGTCCGCCAGCTCCACCGGCGGCGACACCTGCGCCACCAAGCCCCGTCCGGCCGGCAAGGTGCTGCAGGGCTACTGGGAGAACTGGGACGGCGCCTCCAACGGCGTCCACCCGGGCATGGGCTGGGTCCCGATCACGGACAGCCGGATCGCCGCGCACGGCTACAACGTCATCAACGCCGCCTTCCCGGTGATCCTGTCCGACGGCACCGTGCTCTGGCAGGACGGCATGGACGCCGGCGTCAAGGTCTCCACCCCCGCCGAGATGTGCCAGGCCAAGGCGGCCGGCGCGACGCTGCTGATGTCGATCGGCGGCGCCGCCGCGGGCATCGACCTCAGCTCCAGCACCGTCGCCGACAAGTTCGTGGCGACCGTCGTCCCGATCCTGAAGAAGTACAACTTCGACGGCATCGACATCGACATCGAGACCGGCCTGTCCGGCAGCGGCTCGATCGGCACGCTCTCGGCCTCCCAGTCGAACCTGATCCGCATCATCGACGGCGTGCTCGCCCAGATGCCGGCCGGCTTCGGCCTCACCATGGCCCCGGAGACCGCGTACGTCACCGGCGGCAGCGTCACCTACGGCTCGATCTGGGGCGCCTACCTCCCCATCATCAAGAAGTACGTCGACAACGGCCGCCTGTGGTGGCTCAACATGCAGTACTACAACGGCAGCATGTACGGCTGCTCCGGCGACTCCTACTCGGCCGGCACCGTCCAGGGCTTCACCACGCAGACCACCTGCCTGAACAACGGCCTGGTCATCCAGGGCACCACCATCAAGGTCCCCTACGACAAGCAGGTCCCCGGCCTGCCGGCCCAGTCCGGCGCGGGCGGCGGCTACATGGCGCCGAGCCTGGTCAGCCAGGCGTACAACTCCTTCAGCGGCCAGCTGAAGGGCCTGATGACCTGGTCGATCAACTGGGACGGCTCGAAGGGCTGGACCTTCGGCGACAACGTCAAGTCCCTCCAGGGCCGCTGACCTACCGTCAGCACCCCGCGCCCCGGGTACGGCCTCGGCCGTACCCGGGGCGCGGTCGTTCCCGGCCGGGCGCCGCGACCCGGGCCGGCGTCAGTGCTCCAGGTCGGCGCGCATCGCGGCGAACAGCCGCGCCGCCTCGGCCGGGGTGGTGTGCGGGAACAGCGCGACGGCCGCGGTGGAGGAGTCGACCCAGCCGCACAGCACGTCGGTCGGGCCGGTGGACTCCGGCAGGCTCAGGCACTCGAGGTCGCCGCCGAGCGGACCCGCCGGGTACGGCTCGGCGGTGGTCGGGCTGCCGCTGGAGCCGGTGCCGAGGGCGTAGTCGACCAGGCCGCGCCACAGGTGCTCGCGCCGCTTGCTCGGCTCCTCCGGGACGTTGTCGACGCCGACGAACAGCACCCGGCGCCCGGAGCCCTGCCCGGCCCGGTCGTAGTTGGCGGCCACCAGGTGCATGCCGTCGCGCATGTCGCCCGGGTCGACCGGGACGTCGGACAGCTGGCCGTCCCCGGTGGTCCGGGTCAGGCCGCCGGCGGTGCGCGCCTCGACCAGGGTGCGCTTGCCGCCGGCCGCGGGCGAGGCGGCGGCCGGCGAGGTGGCGGCCGGGCTCTTCGGGGCCGGGCCGGTGGCGGCGGCCGTGGACGCCGGGCCGGACGCGGGGGATGAGGCCGCGTCGCCGGCCGGGTCCTCGGGGTCGCACGCGGCGAGGGCGAGCGTCGCGGCCAGCGCGGCGGAGGCGAGCAGGACGCGGGCGGTGAGCGGCTGACGTCTGGTCAAGGTGGAGCCCCCTGGTGTGGTGGTGGTGCCGACGGGCTGCTGAACCCGTGTGGTGCGGCGGCGGGCTGTCGGCCCGTCAGCAGGACGATAGGGGCGCGGGCTCCGCGATCCGGCCGGTGTCGCGATTCCGGACACCGGTGAGACCGGACGGTGACAGAGTGACGGCCCCCGATCACCGGGTCGAGAGCTGTCCTCCGGAGCCCCTACGATGACCGCCATGACTACTGGGGGGCCGGGCGCACCGCTCGTCGACGGCCGCTTCGAGCTGCTGGAGCGACTCGGCGGCGGCGGCATGGGACTGGTCTGGCGGGCCCGGGACACCGTGCTGCAACGCGAGGTGGCGCTCAAGGAGGTCCGCCCGCCGGACCCGGCGATGCTCGCCGCCGACCCCGCCGCGGCCTACGAGCTGCGCGAGCGGGTGCTGCGCGAGGCCCAGGCGCTGGCCCGGCTCCAGCACCCCAACGTGGTGATCATCTACCACATCGTGGACACCGCCGAACTCCCGCACCCCTGGCTGGTGATGGAGCTGGTCACCGGCGGCTCGCTGTCCGACCGCCTCGCGCGCGGCGCGCTCTCCCCGGAGGAGGCCGCCCGGATCGGCCGGGGCGTGCTCTCCGCGCTGCGGGCCGCCCACGCCGCCGGAATCCACCACCGCGACGTGAAGCCGGCCAACGTCCTGATCCGCGCCGACGGCACCCCGGTGCTGACCGACTTCGGCATCGCCGCACTCAGCGAGTCGACCAGCCTGACCGCCACCGGCGCCCTGATCGGCTCGCCCGAGTTCATCGCCCCCGAGCGGATCCGCGGCCACGAGGGCAACCCCTCCTCCGACCTCTGGTCGCTCGGCATGATGCTGTACGTCGCCGTGGAGGGCCACCACCCGCTGCGCCGCGGCACCACCATCGCGACCCTGGCCGCCGTCCTGGACGAGCCGCTCCCGCCGCCGGTGCGCTCCGGTCCGCTCGGGCCCACGCTGATCGCGCTGCTGGCCCGCGACCCCGCCGCCCGGCCCGACGCCGACCAGCTCGACCGGCTGTTCGCCGCGGCCGAGCAGGGCATCGACGGCACCCTCGGCGGCGGCTCGGCGTTCTCGCCCACCCAGCTGAACGACGCCGCCCCGTACCGGCCCACTCAGTTCGGCAGCGCCCTGCCCCACCCCACCGGCCCGCAGGACCGGGTGCCCGGGCCCGGTTACCCCACGGGCGGGTTCACGCCGGACGGCCACCCCACCGGCGGGCACGCCATGGGCGGGTACCCGACCGGGGGCTACCCCAGCGGTGCGCCGACGGCCGGCGGCCACCAGCCGTGGGCGCCGACGGTGCTGCCGCTGCGCCCTCCGCGCAAGCGCACCGGCCCGGTGCTGGCGGCGGCGGTGGCCGGCGTGGTGGCGGTCGGCCTGCTGGCCTGGTCGCTCAGCCACGGCTGGCTGGACCCCGGCAGCCACGCCACCGCCGGCTCCACCCCGCCGGTGACGGGCACCGCCGGCACCGGCCCGGCCGCCACCGGCACGGACCCCGCGGGCGGCACCACCCCCGCCGGCACCCCGAAGGCCGCGCCGCCCGCGACCGGGACCGGCAAGGACCTGCTCACCCCGGACGGCGCCCGCGGCATGGTCGACTCGATCCGCTCGTCGACCGGCAACGCCACCATCACCGAGATGACGATCTATCCGGACTTCGCCAGCGCCAAGGTGCTGACCAAGGACAACCCGAAGCACTGGGACCAGGTCGACTACCGCGGCGGCAAGGTCACCAGCAGACCCGGCGGCACCGTCAGCAGCACCGACAAGCCGGTCGACCTCACCAAGATCGACTGGAACCAGATCCCGACCGTGATGGCCAAGGCCCAGACCGAGCTCGGCGTCGCCACCCCCAAGTCGCGCTACCTGATCGTGGACTACGGGTGGTTCGCCGACGAGATCACCATCCGGTACTACCTGTCGGACGAGTACAACGGCGGCGGCTACCTCACCGCGGGCGCCACCGGCAAGGTGCTCAAGGTGATGAAGTCCGACTGACGATGAAGTCCGACCGATCCCGCCGAGCCTCCGTGCCGCGGGTCGGCCGGGCGTCGAAGAACGTGAGCCCGATCGCCCCGACCGGCGGCGAGGCCTTCCACCCGGACGTGGCCTTCGGCTTCGTCTTCTCCCCGCCCGCCGGCGGCCGGCAGTCCGTCACCGTCCGCCGGGCCACCGGCGCCGCGGCGCGCTCGCACGAGGCCACCGGCGACGCGATCCTCACCGACGTCCCGGTCGACCGCGGCGCCCACCCGTCGCTGACCGCCTACTTCAACGCCGAGGACGTCAAGGACGCGTACAACGCCGGCGAGCCCGCCGACGACTGGGCCGCCTACCGCGAACCGTGGACCGCTGTGCTGCGGCACTTCGGCGACTACGAGCCGGCCGCCGCCGAGCACGCCCTGCGCACCGTCCTGCCGGACGTCCTGCGCTTCGACCGCAGCCGGCCCGCCGCGTACCCCAACGGCCGGACCCTGATCGACGACGTGACCTCCGCCCGGCTGTCCATGCTCACCGGGGGCAAGGTCCCCACCGACCACATCGGCCAGCACACCGACCTGCTGCCCGACTTCCCCTACCTGGGCCCGCCGCACGCCGGCTGACGCCGCCTACGGTGTGACCTCCACGTCGACGGTGAAGGTCTGCTGGTCGGGCGGGCAGGGCTTGGCCTCGCCGCAGCTGGTCCGCTGGGCGGTCAGCCGGGCCGATCCGGCGGCCAGGGCGGTGAAGGCGGTGGTGACCGTCCCGCAGCCGGCGCCCGGGCGGCAGGACGGCGAGGCGGAGGTGGCGGGGGCGCCCGCGGGGGCGAGCCGGTCGGGAGCGCTGCTGGTCACCGCCGACCAGTAGGTGCTGTGCAGGTCGACCCGGACGGTGGTGCCGGGGCCGACCGTGATCCGGGTGCGGTCGGCGCTCTCGTCCAGCGCGACGGTGCGCCCGGCGGTGGCCGCGGTGCTCCCGGCCGCGGACGTGCCGGGCGCGGACGTCGCGGTCGAGCCGCACCCGGTCAGCGCCACCAGGGCGAGCGCGGCGCAGCCGAGTGCGGCGGTGGTCTTCGGGGACGGCGTCCTCATGGCGGGTCTCCATGGTGGGTCGAGCGGCCCGTTCATCGGCCGGTGCGGATCAGACGTGGTGGCGGCCCGATCGGATCCACGATCCGGCGTCCGAGCCCGACGGCTGCGGGCCCGGACGCGGCGGTGCCGGAAGGACCGAGGGGTCCTTCCGGCACCGGTTCAGCGACGCTGCGTCAGGAGACGTTGAGCGCGGTGTCGTCGACCACGAAGCTGGTCTTGAGCGAGGAGTCCTCGGTGCCGGTGAACTTCACCGTGACGGTCTGGCCGGCGAAGGCCGAGAGGTCGAAGGACTTCTGCA
>NZ_JBFAQR010000074.1:0-32449 GCF_040678815.1 Kitasatospora sp. NPDC049285
ATGTCCAGGCCGCGGCCGCGTCGCTCGGCCCGCCACGCCGTCAGGACCGGCTCGACCAGCTCCCACCGGGCATCGGACAGATCGCTCGGGTAGCGACGACGTTCAGGCATGATGCTGATCTACCCGCCGACTCCGGGCGCGCGTGCCAGCGCTCGAAGCACACGGCGCACAATCCGCATCCCGGGATGAAACGGGAGGAGCGTGGACAAGACAATGGGCTCGCCGCACCCCCAGAATCGCCAGCCCCCTGTGCACCACCAGCCACACCGCACCAGGAGTGCATATCGCCAAGAATGGCGCCAGAAGTGACGTAAACGCCCTCTCAGCCGACCGGCGTCAGCCCCTTCTCACCTCGGCCGGGCGATGGCTGTAGTGCGGGGCCCTGCGTTCGAGCGTGACATGCGTCAGGTGAGGGTCGAGCAACGGAGATAGGTCACCGTCCGCGACGACCGTGCTCCCGCAGATGGTGACCTGACGCAGAGTGGGATGACCGGCCAGCGGGGCCAGGGAGTCGATCGGGCCGCAGTTCTCCAGGAGCAGGCTCCGCAACCTGGGCAGGCCAGAGGCGAAGTCCACGGTGGAGGTCTTCGCACCCACCAAGCGCACCTCGGTGAGCTGGTCGGCTTCACACAGACGGTCGGTGTCGGTGAGGACACCGTCCTCGATCCACAGCAGATCGAGGTCAGGTACGTGGCCGGCACCCGCCAGGGAGAGTCCGCGGCCTCTGACACAGGCGATCCGGAGGAACGTCAGGTTCGGCTTCGGGCCGATCTCGGCCAGCGCCAGATCCCGCCAGTGAACGACCGTCAGCTCGCGCAGCGAGGTCAGGGGGCGGAGCGTCTCGAATCCGGGCAGGACCGGAGTTTCGAGCTCCTCCAGGGCTGCCAGGCGGGAGAAGTCGAAGCCGCCCCGTCGCCCCTGCAGGGGAAGCCGCAGGAGTGTGAGTGAGGTGCAGTCGGCGATCGGTGCGAGCGCACCGGTCCCGTTCATCAGCCGCAGCCGCTTGAGTCCGGGCACCGTGGGCAGCCACGAGAGGTCGCCGTCCCCGATGACGATTCCGTCGCATTGGCCGGTGAGGAAGTACGCGGCGTACTCGGGTTGCCAAGGATGGTCACCCAGGTGCATCTCGCCGCTGCGGATGAGGATGCCTGGCGCCACCGGGACGACACGAGAGCCCATGCGGATCACACTCCGGGCAGCTGATGGCACGTGGTCGAGTCACTTGGCACGGCTGGATCGTGCCGGCGACCCGGCGAGGAAGCTCGGCGACATTCTGGCATCCCTGACCGTACGGCTTGCCGTGAAACGGGACGACGCCCGCACAGGGGCGGGCGTCGTCCGGGGGGGCGGTGATGGTGTGTCAGAGGCCCTGGGCCAGGCGGTGGTAGGCCTGGTTCCAGCGCAGTTCGCGGGTGAACTGACGGATCCGGGTGTCGGCGTCGATGATCGCGAGTTCCACGCCGAGCATCTCGGCGAGGTCGTCCAGTTCCTCGGCGCCGAGCGCGCGGGAGAGCACGGTGTGGTGGGGGCCGCCGGCGGTCAGCCACGCCTCGGTGGAGGTGCGCAGGTCGGGGCGGGGGCGCCAGACGGCGCGGGCGACGGGCAGGTGGGGCAGCGGCGCCGGCGGCTCGACCAGGTCGACCTCGTTGGCGACCAGGCGGAACCGGTCGCCCAGGTCGGCGAGGCCGATGACCACGGCCGGGCCGGGCTCGGCGTCGAAGACCAGGCGCACCGGGTCCTCGCGGCCGCCGATGGACAGCGGGTGGATCTCGCAGCTCGGCGTGGCGGCGGCGATCGACGGGCAGACCTCCAGCATGTGCGCGCCGAGGATCAACTCGTTGCCGGGCTGGAGGTGGTAGGTGTAGTCCTCCATGAAGGAGGTGCCCCCGGGCAGCCCGGTGGCCGCGACCTTGAGGGTGCGCAGCAGGACGGACGTCTTCCAGTCGCCCTCGCCGCCGAAGCCGTAGCCGTCGGCCATCAGCCGCTGTACGGCGAGGCCCGGGAGCTGGCGCAGCCCGCCGAGGTCCTCGAAGTTGGTGGTGAACGCCTTGAAGCCGCCGTCCTCGAGGAAGGCGCGCAGTCCGAGTTCGATCCGGGCGGCGTAGCGCAGCGAGTCGTGCTGCTCGGCGCCGGCCCACAGCTCGTGAGCGAGGCGGTAGGTGTCCTCGTACTCCTTGACCAGCGCGGTGACCTCGGTGTCGGTGGCCGAGTCCACGGCCTCGACGAGGTCGTTCACGCCGTAGGTGTTGACCGAGACGCCGAAGCGGAGCTGGGCCTCGACCTTGTCGCCCTCGGTGACGGCCACGTCGCGCATGTTGTCGCCGAACCGGGCGAGCTTCAGGGTGCGCAGTTCGGCGCGGCCGGCGGCGGCGCGTACCCAGGAGCCGATCCGGCGGGCCACGGTCGGGTCGCTGACGTGACCGGCGACGGTCTTGCGGGCGACGCCGAGCCTGGTCTGGATGTACCCGAACTCGCGGTCGCCGTGGGCGGCCTGGTTCAGGTTCATGAAGTCCATGTCGATGCTGTGCCAGGGCAGGTCGACGTCGGCCTGGGTGTGCAGGTGCAGCAGCGGCTTGCGCAGGGCGTCGAGGCCGGCGATCCACATCTTGGCCGGGGAGAAGGTGTGCATCCAGGCGATCAGCCCGATGCAGTCGTCCTCGGCGTTGGCTTCCAGGCACAGGCGGCGGATCGCGCTCGCGTCGGTGAGGACGGGCTTCCACACCACCTCGACGGGGACGGCGGGATCACCGTCCAGGGCGGCGGCGATCCGCTGCGACTGCTCGGCGACCTGACGCAGCGTCTCCTCGCCGTAGAGTCCCTGACTGCCCGTCAGGAACCAGACCTGGCGGGGCTGCAGCGGCTTGCTCATGGGGTGGCTCCTCACCGGGCAGCGGGCTGCTGGCCGTACACGTTCTGGTAGCGGAAGTTGAGGCGGTCGATGTCCGCCTGGGCGATCGGCAGTGGTTCGCCGAGCTGACGGGAGATGTGCACGGTGCGGGCCACGTCCTCGCACATCACCGCGGCCTTGACGGCGGCTTTCGCGTCCTTGCCGATGGTGAACACGCCGTGGCTCTTCATCAGGACCGCCGGCGAGCGGTGGCCCTGCAGGGTGTCCACGATGCCCCGGCCGATCGAGTCGTCGCCGATCAGCGCGAACGGTCCGACCGGGATCTCGGCGCCGAACTCGTCGGCCATCGCGGTCAGCACGCACGGCACCGGCTCGCCGCGGGCGGCCCAGGCGCTGGCGTAGGTGGAGTGGGTGTGCACCACCCCGCCGACCTCGGGCAGGTGCCGGTAGACGTAGGCGTGGGCGGCGGTGTCGGAGGACGGCGCGTGGTCGCCCTCGACGACGTTGCCGTCCAGGTCGCAGACGATCATGTTCTCGGGCGTCAGCGCGTCGTAGGAGACGCCGCTCGGCTTGATCACCAGCAGGTCCTCGCCGGGGACCCGGGCGGAGACGTTGCCCGCCGTCCAGACCACCAGCTGGTAACGGACCAGCTCCTGGTGCAAGTCGCTGACCTGACGGCGGACCAGGTCGATCGGGGAGGTCATGCTCAGTCCTCGCTGTCGTGGGTGAGAGCGGTGTTGCGCAGGCGGCGCAGGCGGTGCAGCAGCAGGTCCGGGCCGGTGCCGAAGTGCTCGTGCAGGGCCCGGTACTCGGCGAACAGCAGGTCGTAGGCGTCGGCGCGGTCCGGGTCGGGCAGGTAGGCGTGGCGCTGGACGCGGCCCATCGCGGCGGCCGCGGCCCGTACGTCGGGGTGGGCGCCGGCGGCGACGGCGGCGTGGATCGCCGAGCCGAGCGCCGGGCCCTGCTCGGACTCGGCCAGCGACACGGGCCGGCGCAGCACGTCCGCGTAGATCTGCATCAGCAGGGCGTTCTTCTTGAGCCCGCCGGTGACGATGAACTCCTCGACCGGGACGCCGCCCTGGTCCAGGGCCTCGACGATGACGCGGGTGCCGAACGCGGTGGCCTCCAGCAGGGCGCGGTACACGTCCTCGGGGCGGGTGGCCAGGGTGAGCCCGGCGATCACCCCGGACAGGTGGTGGTCGACCAGGGTGGAGCGGTTGCCGTTCATCCAGTCCAGCGCCACCAGCCCGTGCCCGCCGACCGGCTGCCCGGCGGCCTTGCGGGTGAGCAGCTGGTGCGCGTCCTCGCCGGTGGCCGCGGCCTCGGCCAGGTAGTCGGCCGGCAGGCCCTGGCGCAGCCACCAGGCGAAGATGTCGCCGACCGCGCTCTGCCCGGCCTCGTAGCCGTACGCGCCCTCGACGATGCCGCCCTCGACCACCCCGCAGATGCCCGGGACGTCCGCGAGGACGGCGCCGTTGACGACGTGGCAGGTCGAGGTGCCCATGATGGCGAGCAGCCGGCCGTTCTCGACGGCGCCGGCGGCCGGTGCGGCCACGTGCGCGTCGACGTTGCCCGCGGCGACCGCGATGCCCTCGGGCAGGCCGGTCCAGGCGGCGGCCTCGGCGGTGAGCGAGCCGACCCGGGAGCCGAGCGCGGCGAGCGGGTGCTCCAGACGGGTGCGGGCGAAGTCCGCGAAGTCCGGGTGCAGCGCGGCGAGGTAGTCCTCGCTCGGGTAGCCGCCGTCCTGGTGGATGCCCTTGTAGCCGGCGGTGCAGGCGTTGCGGCTCTCCACGCCGGTGAGCTGCCAGACGATCCAGTCGGCGGCCTCGATCCAGCGCTCGCAGGCGGCGTAGACCTGCGGGTCCTCCTCCAGCACCTGCAGCGCCTTGGCGTACTGCCACTCCGCGGAGATCTTCCCGCCGTAGCGGTGGATCCACTTCTCGCCGCGGGCGTGCGCCAGCGCGTTGATCCGGTCGGCCTGGTCCTGCGCGGCGTGGTGCTTCCACAACTTGGGCCAGGCGTGCGGGCGCTGCGCCCACTCGGCGGTCTCGGCCAGCGGAGTCCCGTCGGCCAGGGTGGGCAGCACGGTGCAGGCGGTGAAGTCGGTGGCGACGCCGATGACCCGGGCGGGGTCGACGCCGGAGGCGGCGAGCGCGGCGGGGACGGCGGTGCGCAGCACCTCGCGCCAGTCCTCCGGGTGCTGCAGCGCCCAGTCCGGCGGCAGCGCCCGACCGGTGCCGGGCAGTTCGCGTTCGAGCACGGCGTGCGGGTAGGCGTGCACCGCGGTGCCGAGCTCCTCGCCGTCGCGCACCCGCACCACCACGGCGCGTCCCGACAGCGTGCCGAAGTCGACGCCGACGACGTAGCTCTCCTCGTCCCGGACGGCCTGGATCACGGTCACTCTCTCATCCTTCGTACGGGAGGCCGACGTTGTTGGCGCCCGCCGCCGACCCGGAACCCATGCCCGGGCGGCGCCGGCGGCGGGCTGCCGCCCCGTAGCTCACCCTCAGAGCGCGGAGCGGCACCGCCGGTCCAGGGCAGTGCGAAGCGGGGATGAATCGCTGCCTGGTCGGCGGAGTTGGTGATGGCCTTGTGTCTGGCCTTGTGCCTGTTAACGCTCACGTAATTGTTAGCGCTCACAAGATGCCTGTCAAGGTTCCTCACCATCCCCAACTCGCCGGACTTGCCAACCACAGGCAGTCCCTCGGCCGCCGATCCCCGCCTCTCCCCCGTTCGACCGCTTCGACGCGGCTTCGACGACCGCGCGCCCCCTGACCACCCATCGACCGGCGCAGATGCGTAATGTGAGCGTGAACAAATGGCCCGGACCGCTAGGATGAGGGTTCACCAGTCGACGAGGGAGCTCCGCGTGGGATCAGAGGCCGTCGGGACGGAGCAGCGCCAACCGGTGATGGCGGACGTGGCCAAACTGGCCGGTGTCTCCCACCAGACGGTGTCGCGGGTCCTCAACGGTGCGCCGCACGTCCGCCCCGACACCCGGGAGCGGGTGCTCGCCGCCATCCGCGAGCTCGACTACCGGCCCAACTCCGCCGCCCGCGCCCTCGTCACCCGCCGCTCGCAGACCCTCGGTGTGGTCAGCTTCGACAGCACCCTCTACGGGCCGGCCTCCATGCTGGACGGCATCGAGCGGGCCGCCCGCAGCGCCGGGTACTTCGTCAGCGTGGCCAATCTGCGCTCCCTCGACAGCCGCTCCGTCCAGGAGGCCGTGGACCGCCTGCGCGACCAGGGCATCGAGGGCGTGGTGGTGATCGCCCCGCAGACCTCCGCCGTCAGCGCGGTCGCCCGGCTCTCCAGCGCCATCCCGATCGTCGCGGTCGGCTCCGGCACCCAGCCGCGGGTTCCGATGGTGTCGGTGGACAACTCCTCCGGCGCCCAGGCCGCCACCCGGCACCTCCTGGACCTCGGCCACCGCACCGTCCACCACCTGGCCGGCCCGCCCGGCTGGCAGGAGAGCCAGGACCGCCGGGACGGCTGGCGCCGGGTGCTGGAAGCCGCCGGCGCGCCGGTCCCGCCCGTCGAGAGCGGCGACTGGAGCGCCCGCTCCGGCTACGAGGCGGGGCTGCGGCTCGCCGAACAGGCCGAGGTCACCGCGGTGTTCTGCGCCAACGACCACATGGCCCTCGGCCTGCTGCGCGCCCTGCACGAGGCCGGCCGGTCCGTCCCCGGTGACATCAGCGTGGTCGGCTTCGACGACATCCCCGAGGCCGGCTACTTCACCCCGCCGCTCACCACCGTCCGCCAGGACTTCAGCGAGCTCGGCCGTCGCGCCCTCGAACTCCTCGTCGCCGAACTCGCCGGCGCCACCCACCCGCGCACCCACGTGCAGATCCCCCCCGAGATGGTGCTCCGCCGCAGCGTCGGCCCGGCCGCCCGCCGCTGACCCGCCCTCCGGGCGCGGGTCCCTGCACGGGTGCGACGACATGCGGTCGCCCACCCGGGCCCGGCTCGGCACGTCGGGCCCCTGACGATGAGGCGGATCCGACGATGGGGCGAATCGTGGTCGTGGGCGCCGCCGGCGCGGAGAACACCACCCTGGCACGGGAGTTGGCCGAACGTACCGGCGCGCCGCTGACCGACCTCGACCTGCTGTTCTGGGGGCCCGCATGGAGCCGCCGCCCGGCGGAGCGGTTCCGGGCCGAAGTCCGCCGCCTGGCCGCCGGCGAGCACTGGGTGGTTGCTGGGTTCGGCGTGGCGTGACCCCGCGCGGTTCCGGACCGCGGTGCCGGAGCTGCTGAGCCGACCCGCGCACTCCCGGGTCCGCTCGGTGCGGCTGCGATCGGCCGGGCAGGTCAGCGCCTGGCTCCACGCTCTGACCTGACGCGTCTTCGACGAGCCCGTACCCCGGTCGTCGGCGCGTCGCTGCGTCGGCGCGTCGCTGAGCGTGCGTCAGTACCGGTGTCCAAAGGTGGCTGGTCGGACCGGGACACGATCGGGTTGACTTGTCCGATGCCGCCGACTCCGCAGCAGTCACCCGCGAACCTCGTCGAAATCGTCAGGGACCTGTTGGACCGTCACCGCCAGGAACCCCGGGTGCGACCAACGGTCCTTCGGCTTCCCGAAGACACGGGTACGGACGAGTTGACCGGGCTGAGAACCGCGCTGGGGCAGTGGTCGGGCCGGCCTCGGAGCCTGGCCATGGACCGATCCGTGGACCCGACCGTGACCGAAGAGCTGGGTCTTGCACTGCTGGAGCCGTTCGGCGACGAGCTGGTTGAGCTGGCCGGCTGGGGATATCGAGCCCACTGGATCGGCCTGGGCCGGATCGCCCTCGGCGACGGCACCGGCAGCCGGCCGGTCGTGGTCGTCGCGGACCGCCCGGACCCCGCCTGGGCCGGACTCTCCGGAACGAGCACCCGGGTCGAGAGGCTGTGCGCGATCACCGGCTGGAAGCCGACGGAACGTCCCTCCGTCGACTGGCAGGCAGCAGAGGCCGCGCTGGGAACCGCCCTACCGCAGGAGTACAAGGAGGTCGTCGACGCGTTCGGCCCCGGCAGCTTCGACGGATACGTCGACCTTCTCACCCCGAACGGCAAGGGCCTGGACCTCATCAACTGGTCCAAGACGGCCCCCGCTGACCGGTTCGCCCCACTGCCGACGTTCCCGGCCCCGGACGGACTGCTCCAATGGGCCAGCTCCGAGCAGGAGCTCGAACTCGCCTGGCAGACCGGCGCAGCCGACCCGTCCGCCTGGCCCGTTCTCGTCCGACCGGACGTCACCGGCGAGTGGCGGCAGTTCGACTGCGGCGTAGCCGAGTTCCTCGCCCGACTGCTCACCGATGTCGGTCTCGGCTTCCCGCCGAGCTACCTCCTGAACGGACACTTCTTCGAAAGCTGGGACCACTGACCACGTCACTCGCCGGTTGCGGATCGGCGGGCCTGGTCGGCGGTAGGTGAACACGCGGAGGTCCGGTTCAGCACGACGATCAGCGCGGACCGCTGGTCGGGCATCAGCTCCAGCCGGGGTCCGCCATGCACCCCGGTGCTGCTGAGCTTGCCGTTTAACCTCTCGGCCGCCGGAAATCGAACGCCGTCGATCAACCGGATGTGGGGCGATCTCGGCATGCTGCTGGTTGCTGACGGGGTCACCCCGGTCCCGCGGATGATGCTGGTTGACGATCTTGAGACGGATAGCGGCGGCTTCTGTGAGCTGGACCGCCCGCTCTTGTCGGCAAATCAGGCGCAGGCGCCTACTCTCACTGCTGTGGGTGCGAGCCATCCACGATCTCGGGATTGATCGTGTCGAAATACACCCAGTCCGTCGCAGGAGCCAGATGGAACTTGCCCGGATAGTGGAAGTTTGTGATGTGGTTGTCGTAGCCGGCGCTACTCAGCCACTCGGCATTCTTGGGCAAGAACTCTGCCAGTTCCTCCGGCGGTTGGGCTGGAGCGGAATGCTCGAAGGCGTAGCCCGGCACGCTGACGATCGACTTGACCGTACCTGCGGGTAGGCGGGCGATGCCGACCACGCGGATCTGTGGATCCTGGTCCGGGATCAACTCGCGACCCGAGTCGTTCGGGTTGTAACCCAGCCAGTGAGGGTCGGACAACCGGCCGATCTCAAGGAACCGGCGCTGGAGTGGCTCAATGTCCGTGCGCACTCTCTTGCGTTCAGGGACGGCACCGTCAGCTGTAGCTGCGTACACGCCGGCACCGCCACCCAGGACGACGAGCCCACCGAGCAAGATCCACCTACGGCGGCATACCAATCTCAACGTCCCCATGTGCTTCACCCCCACGCGTACTTCGAGATCTCGATCCTAGCGAGCAGCGAGGAACTTGGTCTGTCCTGACCCCGCTGCCATGCTCGGCCGCTCGTCGGCGTCCGGCCGCAGCCAGTTGCTGACGTCCACAGCGAAGACGTGCCGGTCGTCTGCGGCCTTCGACTGAGGCAGCGCGGCCACCGGCCCGGCCGCACAGGGCAACGTGTCCGTGGGCTCGAACAGTTCGTCACGCCGCGCGGTCAGGCCACGTCCGGCGAACTCCCGGATGAGTGAAGTCGTTCGAGAGGCGAGCGTCAGCGTGGCACCATGGGCCGCGTGATGACGAACCGAAAGGTCCATGCCGCGTAGACGGCCGGCGGAGGTCCGGACCGGCCTCCCCGCGCACCGGACACAGGCTTCGAGGCCCGCGATCGACGGTGTCTCCTCGCGGGCACTCTCCGAGGTCACCCACCTCGAGCATACTCGGAAATACCTACGACCAGGGGATGTCACCACCGCTGTGCGCCTGTGGCGGAAGTACGTTCGCCGCTCCGAGCGGGAGCAATGGCACGACTACGAGTGGGGCGACCTGCACTGGTACTGCTGTGGCAACCCCTTGGAGGCTCGCGCCCTCCTCGACAGGGTGATGAACGCGATGTCCTCCCGGGGCGCCCGTGAACTCCGGAAGATCATCGACAGACTCGACGCCGCCTGCCGCATCCCCCTGCCTCCGCATGACGGCGAAGCAGGATGAAGCACGAGCTGAGCGTGCGTCACCTCGGCGAAGCAGCGCAGGGCCGCCAGCGCGAAGGGCGGTTCGCGGCGGCGGCCCTGCGGCCTTTGTGGTCGAGCGGGACGGTCGCGGTGGGGGGCGGCCGGCGCTTCGTGGTCAGTCGCGGCGAGCGGTGATCACCCGCTGCAGGACGATGAAGACGAACAGCAGTCCGCCGATCACGATCCTGGTCCACCAGGAGCTCAGGGTGCCCTGGAAGCTGATGATCGTCTGGATCAGGCCCAGCACCAGGACGCCGAGGACGGTGCCCAGCAGGTAGCCGGAGCCGCCGGTGAGCAGGGTGCCGCCGATCACCACGGCGGCGATCGCGTCGAGTTCGAGGCCGACGGCGTGCAGGCCGTAGCCGGAGAGCATGTAGAAGGTGAGCAGCACGCCGCCGAGGGCCGAGCAGAAGCCGCTGATCGCGTACACGGTGGTCTTGGTGCGGGCCACCGGGAGGCCCATCAGCAGGGCGGACTGCTCGCTGCCGCCGAGCGCGTACACGTTGCGGCCGAGCCGGGTGTGGTGCAGCACCACGAATCCGACCGCGACCACCAGCAGGGCGATGACCACGCTCGGGGAGATGAACAGGTCGCCGAGCGGGATCCGGGTCTGGGCCATGGCGGTGTACTGGGGGTCGGTGATGGAGATCGAGTCGATGCTGATGGTGTAGCAGAGGCCGCGGGCGAGGAACATGCCGGCCAGGGTGACGATGAACGGCTGGATCTCGAAGACGTGGATCACCCAGCCCATCACCCAGCCGCCGGCCGTGCCCATCAGCAGGACCAGCGGGATGACCAGCAGCGGCGGCCAGCCGTGCCGTTCCACCAGCCAGGCGGAGACCATCGTGGACAGCGCCACCACCGCGCCGACCGACAGGTCGATGCCGCCGGTGAGCACGACGAAGGTCATGCCGACCGCGACCACCAGCAGGAAGGCGTTGTCGATCAGCAGGTTGAGCAGCACCTGCCCGGAGAAGAAGCCGTCGTACTGGACCGAGCCGACGCTGAACATCGTCACCAGCAGCACGGAGGTGACCAGCAGCGGGATCTGCCCGCGCAGACGGGCCAGTTGGGCGTTGGCGTTCATGCGCCGACCTCCCGGTTGGTGGGGGCGGCGGGGCGCGGGCGGGCGGAGTGCCGGGCCCCGCCGCCGCGACGGGCGAGCTTGGCGCGGAAGTTGGGCGACTGGATCAGGCAGACCGCGATCACCACGAACGCCTTGAACACCAGGGTGGTCTCGGGCGGGATGCCGATGGTGTACACGGTGGTGGAGAGCGTCTGGATGATCAGTGCGCCGAGCACCGTGCCGCCGATCGAGAACCGGCCGCCGACCAGGGACGTTCCGCCGATCACCACGGCGAGGATGGCGTCGAGTTCGATCCACAGGCCGGCGTTGTTTCCGTCGGCGGCCGAGACGTTGGAGGACACCATCAGGCCGGCCACGGCCGCGCACAGCGCGCAGAACACGTACACCAGCGCCACCAGGCGCATCGCCCGGATGCCGACCAGCCGGCTGGCCACCGGGTTGCCGCCGACCGACTCCACCAGCAGGCCGAGCGCGGTCATCCGGGTGAGCAGCGCGGTGGCCAGCGCCACCAGTCCGCTGAGCAGGATCGCGAACGGCATGGACAGCCAGTAGCCGCCGCCGATCAGCTTGTACGGCGCGCTGTCGATGGTGATGATCTGGCCGTCGGTGATCAGCTGGGCGACGCCGCGGCCGGCCACCATCAGGATCAGCGTGGCGATGATCGGCTGGACGCCGACCTTGGCCACCAGCAGCCCGTTGGCCAGGCCGAGCACCAGCGCGGTGCCGAGTGCGATGCCGACGGCGCCGAGCACGGTGCCCGCGGCGGCCGGGTCGCTCGACTCGCTGATGTGCAGGCAGGCCAGTGCTCCGGCGATCGCCACGGTGGAGCCGACCGACAGGTCGATGCCGCCGGTCGCGATGACCAGGGTCATGCCGAGCGACACCAGGATCAGCGGGGCGCCGAAGTGCAGGATGTCGATCAGCGAGCCGTAGAGGTGGCCGTCCTTGAGGTGGACGGCGAAGAAGTCCGGGGTGAAGGCGAGGTTGGCGACCAGCAGCGCGGCCAGGACCGCGGCCGGCCAGAACAGCCGGTGCCGGGTCACCGCCTTCGCCGCTCCACCCGCCGTTGCCGTGCTCATTGGTCCGCTCCGCTCGCGATGGTCGCCAGGACGCGCTCGGGGGTGAGCTCGCCGTCGTTGTCCAGCTGGGCGACCATCCGGTGGTCGCGCAGCACGCCGATCCGGTGGCTGAGCCGCAGCACCTCCTCCAGTTCGGCGGAGATGAACAGGACGGCCATGCCGTCCTCGGCCAGCTTGGCCACCAGCTTCTGGATCTCGGCCTTGGCGCCGATGTCGATGCCGCGGGTGGGCTCGTCGAGGATCAGCAGCTTCGGGTCGGTGATCAGCCAGCGGGCCAGCAGGACCTTCTGCTGGTTGCCGCCGCTGAGGTTGCGCACCAGCGCCTCGGGGTTGCCCGGGCGGATGTCCAGGGCGCGGATCCACCGCAGCGTCAGTTCGTCCTGCAGGGTGCGCGACAGCGGGCGGGCCCAGCCGCGGGCCGCCTGCATGGCCAGCACGATGTTCTCCCGGACCGTCAACTCGCCGACCAGGCCCTCGGTCTTGCGGTTCTCCGAGCAGAACGCGATGCCGTGGGCGATGGCGTCGCGCGGGCTGCGCAGCGCCGTCGCCGCTCCGTCGATCCGCAGGGTTCCGCGGTCGCTCTGGTCGGCGCCGAACAGCAGTCGGGCCGCCTCGGTCCGGCCGGAGCCCAACAGCCCTGCCAGGCCGATCACTTCGCCGCGCCGGATGTCCAGGTCGTAGGGTTCGACGGCGCCCCGCCGGGCCAGCCCCTCGGCCTGCAGGAAGGTCCGGCCGGCGGCGGCGGTGCGCTCGTGCCGCTTGCCGCCCGCGAGTTGGTCGAGTCCGGCGAGTTCGGCGCCGATCATCCGGGAGACCAGCTCGACCTGGTCCAGCTCGCTGGTCAGGTACTCGCCCTCCAGCCGGCCGTTGCGCAGCACGGTCATCCGGTCGCAGATCTCGTAGATCTGGTCGAGGAAGTGCGAGACGAACAGGATCGCCACTCCCTGGTCGCGCAACCGGCGCATCACGGCGAAGAGTTGGCGCACCTCGTCGCGGTCCAGGCTGGAGGTCGGCTCGTCCAGGATGAGCACCTTGGCGGAGACGTCGACCGCCCGGACGATGGCCACCAGCTGCTGGACGGCGATGGAGTAGCTGTTCAGCGGGGCGCTGACGTCGATGTCCAGGTCCAGCGCGCGGACCAGTTCGGCCGAGCGGCGGCGGATCGCGGCCCAGTCGATCAGGCCGAAGCGGCGCGGTTCCCGGCCGATGAAGATGTTCTCCGCCACCGACAGGTTCGGGCAGAGGTTCACCTCCTGGTACACGGTGCTGATGCCGGCCTGTTGGGCCTGCAGCGGCCCGGCGATCCGCACCGTCTCCCCGGCCAGCACCACGTCACCGCCGTCCGACTGGTAGACACCGGTCAGCACCTTGATGAGGGTGGACTTGCCGGCGCCGTTCTCGCCCATCAGCGCGTGCACCTCGCCGGGGAAGAGCCGGAAGTCGACTCCGTCCAGCGCCACCACCCCGGGGAACTCCTTGCGGATCCCCCGGACTTCCAGGACCGGTTGCTCAGGCACCCCGGTTCTCCTCTCGTTTCTCCCGAACGCGGTCCGGCCACGGGTCGGCGGGCCGCTCGACGGGCGCTCCGCCGTACGGGGAGCGCTCCGCCGAGCGCTCCCCGTACGGCCGGGGCGGTCAGTACTGGCGGTTCGGCAGCGCGGCGGCGGCCTGGTCCTGGGTGAAGACGCCCTCCTCGGTCTTGATCCGCTTGGGCACCTGCTCACCCGCCTTGACCTTCTTCGCCAGGTCCATCAGCTGGTCGCCGAGCAGCGGGTTGCACTCGACGTCGACGTTGATCTTGCCCTGGCTCATCGCGGTGAAGGCGTCCTTGACGCCGTCCACCGAGACGATCTTGATGTCGGTGCCGGGCTTCTTGCCCGCCTCCTCGATCGCCTGGATCGCGCCGAGCGCCATGTCGTCGTTGTGCGCGTACAGCACGTCGATCTTCGGCTGGGACTTCAGGAAGGCCTGCATGACCTCCTTGCCCTTGGCCCGGGTGAAGTCACCGGTCTGCGAGGCCACCACCTTGAACTTCGGGTCCGCCTTGATCACGTCGCCGAAGCCGGCCCGGCGGTCGTTGGCCGGCGCGGAGCCGGTGGTGCCCTGCAGCTCGACGATGTTCACGTCGCCGGACTTGCCCTGGTACTCCTTCACCAGCCAGTCGCCGGCCCGCTTGCCCTCCTCGGTGAAGTCCGAGCCGAGGAAGGAGACGTAGAGCGAGTCGTCCTTGGAGTCCACCGCGCGGTCGGTGAGGATCACCGGGATGTGCGCGTCCTTGGCCTCCTTCAGCACGGTGTCCCAACCGGACTCCACCACCGGCGAGAAGGCGATGACGTCCACCTTCTGCTGGATGAAGGACCGGATCGCCTTGATCTGGTTCTCCTGCTTCTGCTGCGCGTCGGAGAACTTCAGCTCGATGCCGGCCTTCTTCGCGGCGTCCTGGACGGACTTGGTGTTCGCGGTACGCCATCCGCTCTCCGCGCCGACCTGGGCGAAGCCCATGACGAGCTTGTGCGAGCCCTTGTCTGCGGACGCGCCGCCGCCGGACCCGCACGCGGTGAGGACGGTGACCATCGCACCGGCGACCAGGGCCGCCGCAGCTCTCTTGGACATGTCGGACTTCCTCTCGGAGGATCGGTCATGTGAACGCGATGTGGCGTCGCCGTTTCGCTCGTGGTGATTGTTAGCGCTCACATTTGACCCCACAAGCCCTCTAACACCCCGTTACCCAATCTTGACCACCCGGGGGAGCGCGACAGCCGCCCGCCCGGGGGAGCCGCAAACTCCCATGAGGACGAACGGACTTCACTGACCGTCACCGCTCGGACCGCGGCCGGCCGGCGGCGATCGCGACCCGCCCGGCCGACCCGGGGTCTCCACCTGGAGCGGAGTCGACCGACGCGCCCGATCCGGCCCGGCGCGCGCCGCGGGCCATGCGCGAACGGTTGCTCACAGTCGCCCGATCGGATCTCTGCGGACCTCCTTGACACCCCTTCATCCCCATGCTTTTCTCCGTGCCGCAGGCCGGACGCCCCGTCGGATTGTTATCGCTAACACTCGATCAGCTCCGGTTACCCCGCCCCAGGACCTCCCACACTGCCCTCGCGCCGAGGGCCGATCGGTCCTGCCCCGAACACGCCCGCAGGAGGGTGACAATGAACGCTCGCGGAAAGGCCGGACCAGCCCCGCGGCGGCACGGCTGACGGTCACGGCTGTCCGCGGTGCTCTCGGTGGTCTTCCCGGCCGGCTTCCTGGTCGCCGTCGACACCACCGGCGCCTCGGCCGCCACGGTCGACCCGGCCAAGTGGTACGTGCCGGTCAACCACAACAGTGGCAAGGCCCTCGACGACTACAACTTCGGTACCGCCGACGGCTCTTCGCTGGCGCAGTGGACGCGCACCGACGCCGCGAACCACCAGTGGCGGTTCCTCGACTCCGGCAACGGCTACCACCGCCTGCAGAACCGCACCTCCGGCAGGGTGCTGGACGACTACAACTGGTCCACCGCCGACGGTACCGACATCGTCCAGTGGACCGACCGCGACGCCGCCAACCAGCACCTCCGCCTCGCCGACTCGACCGGCGGCTACCTCCCCGCCTGCTGAACCGGTACAGCGGCAAGGCCGATGGAGGTCCAGGGAGCGTCCACCACCGACGGCGGCAAGGCCGTCCAGTACGCCGACCGGGACGGCGCCAACCAGCAGTGGCAGCTCGTCCCGGTCGGCGACGTGGGCGCTCGACCGCGGTCCTGGCCGCGGGTCTTCGCCGCGGGTCTTGACCTGTCCCTGACCGGGATGGCTTCATGGCGGTTGGGAGCGCTCCCACACTCCCCGTCAGGTCGCCCGGCCTCCCGCTCGGTCCGGCCGACGCCCGGCTGTTGCCCCACCGAGGAAAGGCTCCCACCCGTGCCTCCCGCCCTCTCCGTCCGCGGCGTGCCCCGCCGCGCCGCCGCCGCACTCACCGGCCTCGCCCTGGTGCTCGGCGGCCTCACCACGGCCGCCTTCACGGCCCCGGCCGCGCGCGCGGCCGCCTCGCCCGCCCTCGCGGCGGCCTCCGACGTCCCGGTCCGGGTCAACCAGCTCGGGTACCTGCCCGACGGTCCCAAGCGCGCCACCGTGGTCAGCTCCGCCACCGCCCCGCTCGCCTGGCAACTGCGGGACGCCGCCGGCACCGTGGTCGCCTCGGGTACCACCGCGGTGCACGGAGCCGACGCGGCGTCAGGCCAGTCCACGCACCTGGTGGACTTCGGCGCCTACACCGGCTCCGGCAGCGGCTACACGCTGGTCGTCGGCGGCCAGGCCAGTCACCCCTTCGCCCTCTCGGCCGGGCTGTACGACGGCCTGCGCGCCGACAGCATGTCGTTCTTCTACCAGCAGCGCAGCGGCATCGCGATCGACGCGGCCCTGGCCGGCAGCGCCTACGCCCGCCCGGCCGGGCACCTGGGGGTGGCTCCGAACCAGGGCGACACCGGCGTGCCGTGCCAGTCCGGGGTCTGCGACTACCAGCAGGACGTCCGCGGCGGCTGGTACGACGCCGGCGACCAGGGCAAGTACGTGGTCAACGGCGGCATCGCGACCTGGGAACTGGTCAACTCCTTCGAGCGGGCGCGCCGTTCGGGCCACGAGTCGGCGGTCGGCGACTCGACGCTGCGGGTCCCGGAACGCGGCAACGGCGTCCCGGACGTGCTGGACGAGGCCCGCTGGGAGCTGGACTTCCTGCTGCGGATGCAGGTCCCGGACGGCAGGCCGATGGCCGGCATGGCCTTCCACAAGGTGCACGACGCGCAGTGGACCGGTCTTCCGACCAGGCCTGAACTCGACGACCAGAAGCGGGAGTTGCACCGCCCTTCGACCGCGGCCACGCTGAACCTGGCGGCCACCGCGGCGCAGTGCGCCCGGGTGTACGCGCCGTACGACGCGGCCTTCGCCGGCCGCTGCCTGGCCGCGGCCCGCCGGGCCTGGGCGGCCGCCGTGGCCAACCCGAACGTGCTCGCCCCGGCGACCGACAACACCGGCGGCGGTGCCTACGAGGACTCCGACGTGTCGGACGAGTTCTACTGGGCGGCCGCCGAACTCCTGGCCACCACCGGCGAATCGCAGTACCGGGACGCCGTGACCTCCTCCCCGTGGCACGCCAAGCCCGTCGACGGCTTCTGGTGGGGCGGCACCGCGACGCTCGGCCGGATCACCCTCGCCACCGTCCCCGGGGTCGCCCTGCCCGCCGACGACGTCACCCGGCTGCGCGGCCTGCTGGTCTCCGCCGCCGACGGCTACCTGACGACCATGGCGGGCCAGGGCTACGCCGTGCCGATCCCCGCCGACGGCTACGTGTGGGGCTCCAACAGTCAGGTCGCCAACAACGCGATGACGATGGCCGTCGCCTACGAGCTGACCGGCGCGCAGCGCTACCGCTCGGGCGCGCTGGAGTCGCTGGACTACCTGCTGGGCCGCAACGCCCTGGACCGCTCCTACGTGACCGGGTACGGCGCGCGGGCCTCCGAGAACCAGCACCACCGGTTCTGGGCGCACCAGAACGACCCGTCGCTCCCGCACCCCCCGGCCGGCTCCTTCGCGGGCGGGCCGGACGCGGCGCTGGAGGACCCGGTCGCCAAGGCGCAGTTGACCGGCTGCGCGCCGGCGGCGTGCTACGTGGACGACATCGGCTCGTACTCCACCAACGAGGTCGCGATCAACTGGAACGCCTCGCTGGCCTGGCTGTCGGCGTTCGCCGCGGAGCGCGGGAGCGCGCCGACGACGCCCGCCGTGCAGGTGGTGCCCGCGGCGGTGTCGGTGCCCGAGGGCGGTTCGGCGGCGGTGGGGGTGCGGCTGTCCTCGGCGCCCGCGCAGAGCGTCACGGTGACGGTGGCCAGGGCCTCCGGTGACCCGGACCTCTCCGTGGCGGGCTCCTCGACGCTGGTCTTCACGCCGGCCGACTGGTCGACGGTGCGTCAGGTCGCGGTGTCCGCCGCGCAGGACGCGGACTCGGCCAACGGCTCCGCCGCGTTCTCGGTCGGCGGGCCGGGCGTGCAGGGCGCGTCGTTCACCGCGACCGAGGTGGACGACGACCCCGTGCCCCCGGCGGCGTCCTGCGCCGTGGCGTACCGGGTGGACAACTCCTGGGGCAGCGGCTTCACCGCGACGGTGACCGTCAAGAACACCGGCACCTCGGCGGTTTCGGGCTGGACGCTGGGCTGGGCCTTCGCCGGTGACCAGCGGGTCTCGAACGCGTGGAACGCGACGGTGGGCCAGTCGGGCAACGCGGTCACGGCCCGCGACGCCGGGTGGAACGGCACCGTGACGCCCGGTGCGAGCGCGAGCTTCGGCTTCCAGGCGACCTACTCGGGCACGAACGCGGCGCCGACCCGGTTCACCCTGAACGGCTCGGTCTGCGACTGACCTTCTCCGCCGGAGAGCACGCTGCCCGTCGTACCCCTCGGGGTGCGACGGGCAGCGTGCTCTCCGCCTCCATTTCCGGGTTCCGTGCCGCGCGGCAACCTTTCCCGCGCCGGCGGCAACTACGGGCTGATGTCGCGGCAACCTTTCCGCCCGCGGCGGCAACCCAGCACCGCACGACCGACCCCGAACCCTCCGAACGGATTCGCATGAGCTTCCCGAAGCACGGCGCCGCCGCGCCCCTGCGCGGCCGCCGCCGGCTGACCGTGGGCGTCCCCGCGGCCCTGATCGCCGTCGGCGCCGTCATCTGGCTGGCCGTCACCCTGCTGCCCGGAGGCGGCGCCGCGGCCGGGCGTCCCGTGCCGGTCGCGCTCACCACGACCTCCGTCGGCGCTCCCTCCCCCGCCGACACCCCGACGGCCGCCGAGAGCCCGAGCCCTCCCCCGACGAGCGCTTCCGCGTCCGCCCCGCCCTCGTCCCCCGCCCCCTCCGCGTCGCCGTCCCGCTCGGCGGCGCCGTCCGCCTCGCCCGGCGGCGGTGACCGCGCGCCCGCGCAGGCGTCGCTGGCCGGTCGGATCAAGCCGGGCGTCTCCTACCCGGGCGTCGCCACCGCCTACGAGGCCGCCGACGGGAACGGCGCGTGCCTGTTCGGCCCTCCGGCGGCGACATGATGGTCGCGGCGATGAACCACACGGACTACGAGACGTCCCGGGCGTGCGGCGCGTACGTGCAGATCAACACCGCCAACGGGAAGTCCCTGACGGTCCGGATCGTCAACGAGTGCCCGCTGCCCTGCGCCCCCGGCCAGATCGACCTCAGCCAGCAGGCGTTCGCGCGCCTCGCCGACCTGTCCGTCGGCCGGCTCTCGATCACCTGGACGCTGCTGAGCCCGGCCTCCGTCGATCCGCTGGCCATCCGGTACAAGACGGGTTCCAGCCGCTACTGGTGCGGCCTCCAGGTGATCGGCCACCGCAACCCCGTGGCAACGCTGGAGGTCCGCGCGGGCGACGGCTGGCGGCCGTTGCCGCGCACCGACTACAACTACTTCCTGTCCGCCGACGGCACCGGGTGCGGCGGCTCGATCCGGGTCACCGACATCTACGGGGAACGCCTGACCGTCGACGGGCTCACCGTGCAACCGGACGTCGCGCAGCCGACCCGTGTCCAGTTCGCCCGGCATTGACCCTCGACGTCCGTACCGGCGCGGGGCCGGGCACTGTTACGCTCATGCCGCTTGTTAACGCGCACATCGCACGGAGGGGGCGACCGGGGAACATGGTCCTCGATGACGCGTCCGCGGAGTTCCACGACTTCTTCGAACGCCACTACGCCGAACTGGCCCGTCTCGCCCACATGTTGACCGGTGAGCGGGACGCCGCCGACGACCTCGCCGCGGACGCGCTGACGGCGCTGTGGCAGAGCTGGGGCCGCGCGCGCGGAGCCGCCCACCCACTGGCCTACGCTCGGGGTGTGGTGGCCAACATGGCGCGGGAGCGGATCCGCAGCGCGGTCCGCGAGCGGCGGCGGATCGCCCTGTTCTGGTCGCGCGGCCCGGAGAAGGTGGAGGGGCCGAACGTGGCGGCCGTGCTGGACGTCCGTGCGGCGCTCGCCCGGCTGCCGTTCCGCAAGCGGGCGTGCGTGGTGCTGCGGCACGCCTTCGACCTGTCGGAGAAGGAGACCGCGGCCGCGCTGGGCATATCGGTCGGTACGGTCAAGAGCCAGACCTCGAAGGCGATGTCCGAACTGGAGAAGATGCTCGGCGCACGGATGGCCGACGAACTGGTGGCAGGAAGGAGGACCCGGTGAACGAGGAGATCGCCCGTCGGCTGCGTGAGGCCGCCGACGCCCATCAGCCCGACCGGGCCCGCATCCTGGCCCGGATGGAGCGCGGCGCGGCCGCCCCCGCCGTCAGCCGCCGCCGACCTCGCCGCCTCGGGTTGTCCGGGCCGAAGGCGGCGCTCGCCGTGCTCGCCGCGGCCGGCCTGCTGGCCACCGGCGGCTTCGCCGTCGCCGGCATCGTCGGAACCCCGCCGCCCGCGCCCAGCACCGCCCCCGCGGTGCCGAGCGAGACGGCCACCCCCGACCCGACGCCCTCGGCCGGCGGCGGCGCGAACCCCGCGCCGAACCCCGGTCCGAGCAGCGCCCGTCCGACGCCGTCCGCGACGGCCCGGACGCAGAACGGGCCGCTGGTGTCGGTCGGCGCGGTGGACCCGCACAGCACCGTGTACTGGGAGCAGAACAACCTGACGCTGAAGACCGGTCAGCCGCTCAGCGCACTCACGGTGGAGGTGCGCATCGTGCAGACCGGCAGCGTCCGGGACACCGGCAACTGGCGGACCCTGCCGAACGACGACTTCACCGTCACCGTGCAGGAGAGCGGCGGCGTGCTGGTCTACCGCTGGGTGCTGAAGGCGGGCCGGACGGTGCCCGCAGGTCAGCATGAGTTCGCCGCGCAGTTCAACCACGCCGCCGGCACGCGCAGCGCCGCGGGCGACACCTACCGCGTGGACGCCCGAAGCGCGGGCGGCGCCGCGGCGGTGTGGGGCGGGTTCACCGCCGGCTGACACCTGCACACGGACCCACTCCTGCCCGCCGCACCGTCACGGTGCGGCGGGCAGATCGGTAACTACCGAATCACCAGCTCAAACTTTCCACGTACCCGCCTGGCCCGCATCCGCCGCCATCTGGACGGCGTTGACCACGGGAAACCGGCGCACCGTCAGCCGCCTGCGGCACGTTCGGCCTGCCCAGCTGCAACTCATGATGCTTGCACGATGATTGACTCCGGCGGATTTTCGGCACTAGCTTCATGGAAGTTCGATACAGATTTCGAAACTTTCGAGGAGTTCACCGTGAAGCTACGCCGCCCACTCGCGGCCGCCGCCGGTATGGCCGCCGTCCTCCTGCTCGTTCCGTCCGCGATCGCGGCCGCCGCCGGGGACAAGGCGCCGTCGGTACCGGGCGACTCGCTGCGCGCCCTGGGTTCGCAGCAGAACCTGCGGATCGGAACCGCCGTCGACATGGCCCACCTGGGGACCGACCAGGCGTACACCGGCATCGTCGCCGACCAGTTCTCCGTCGTCACGCCGGAGAACGCCATGAAGTGGGAGGCGGTGGAGCCGGGCCGGGGCAGCTACGACTGGGGCCCGGCCGACCAGCTGGTGCAGTTCGCCCAGCAGCACGGACAGGCGGTCCGCGGCCACACCCTGCTGTGGCACAACCAGCTGCCGGCCTGGCTCACCACGGGCGTCGACGACGGGACCATCAGCAACGCGCAGCTGCGCGAGATCCTCCACCGGCACATCACGGACGAGGTCGGCCACTTCCGCGGCAAGGTCTGGCAGTGGGACGTGGCCAACGAGGTCTTCGCCAACTCCTGGGACGCCAACGCCCTGCCCAACGGCCTCAACGGCGACGACTTCTGGATCAAGCGCCTGGGCGAGGGCATCATCGCCGACGCCTTCCGCTGGGCGCACCAGGCCGACCCGAAGGCCCTGCTGTTCTACAACGACTACAACATCGCCGGGCAGGACGGCACCAACGCCAAGTTCACGGCCGTCCACGACTACTTCGCGAAGCTGCGGGCCCAGGGCGTCCCGGTCGACGGGATCGGCGAGCAGGGGCACCTGGACACCCAGTACGGCTTCGACGCCCAGCGCTTCCAGGCCGACCTGCAGTCCTACGCCGACCTCGGGCTGAAGGTCGCGGTCACCGAGGCGGACGTGCGCACCTTCGTCAACAACGCGACGGAGCAGGTCCCCACCAGCCAGCTGGCCGCGTTCGCCCAGCCGTACGAGTTCTCCGAGATGCTGAAGGCCTGCCAGCTCGTCCGGCAGTGCGTGTCGTTCACCGCCTGGGGCGTGTACGACGGCGACTCCTGGATTCCGGGCACCTTCAGCGGGACGGGCTACGGCCTGCTCTACGACGTCGCCATGAAGCCGAAGCCCGCCTACGTCGCCCTCCAGCAGGACCTGGCCCTGGGCGCGGACGCCGCACACCGCCGCGGCCGGGACGCCTCGGACCACTGACGTCCCCCCGAGGCGGCCGGCCCGCGGCAGCGCTCACCCCCACGGGGCGCCGCTGCGGGCCGGCACTCGTGTACGGAGCGGTTGTCAGCCCAGCTTCCACTGCTGGTTGCTGCCGCCGCTGCAGCCCCACAGCTGGACGGGCGAGCCGTCGGCGGTGGCCAGGCCGGCGACATCCAGACAGAGGCCCGACTGCACGCCGGTGACGGTGCCGTTCGCGTTCACCTGCCACTGCTGGTTGGGCTGGCCGTTGCAGGACCAGACGATCACCTTGGTGCCGTTGGTGGTGCCCTTGGCGTTGGCGTCCAGGCACAGGGTGGTGCCGCCCACGGTCACCGTCAGCTGGTTCGACGCGGTCCGGGTCCAGGTCTGGTTGGCGGCGCCGTTGCAGCCGTTGATCAGCTGCTGGGTGCCCAGCGCGGTGTTCGGGTCGGTCAGGCACTTGCCCGCGCCCACCGCGCGCAGCGCGCCGGTCGTGCCGCCGCCGGAGGAGCTCGCGTCCAGACCCATGAAGTGGATCGCGTTGGCGGCCATCGCGGTTCCCTGGACCGGCAGTTGGTGCCCGGCGCCGGAGATGGCGTACGCCTCGACCTGGGTGGTGCCGGCGCTGTTGGCGTACCGCGTGCGGGTCCAGTTCGCCGCCGGGCTGTCCGTGGCCGACGGGGTCTGGCCCACCCCGAGGACGTCGGTCCACTGCTTGATCTCTTCACCGAGGTTGTTGTAGTTCAGGATGGTGTCGGCGGTGCCGTGCCAGAGCTGCACGCGCGGCCGCGGACCGGTGTAGCCCGGGTCCGCCGCCCGCACCAGGCCGCCCCACTGCTGCGGGGACATCGACACCTGGCCCTGGGCGCAGGGCCCGTTCCAGCCGCGCACCGTGCCGGTGGCGAAGCAGTGGTAGGGCACTCCCATGAACGCCGCGCCCGCCTTGAACACGTCGGGGTAGTCGGCGAGCATCACGTTGGTCATCATCCCGCCGGACGACTCCCCGGTCACGTACACGGCGTTGGGGTTGCCGCCGTAGTGCTGCTCGGTGTAGGTGATCATCGACATCAGCCCGACCGGGTCACTGCCGCCGCCCCGGGTCAGCGCCTGGTCGGAGGAGACGTCCCAGCAGCTTCCGCCGGGGTTGGTCGAGGGGTAGATGACGAGGAACCCGTACTGGTCGGCCAGCGACCCGAAGTCGGTGCTCGAGTACAGGTAGGGGCCCGACCCCTGACACCCGTGCAGGGCCAGCAGGATCGGCGGGTTGGCCTTGACGCCGGCCGGCACGTACAGGTTCATCTGCAGGCCGGTCGGGTTGGTGCCGAAGTTCGTGATCTGGGTCAGCGAGGCGGCCGCGGCCGGGGGGACGGCCTGCAGGCTCAGGCCCAGCGCGAGGCCGAGCGCGGCGGCGGTGCCGAGCAGCCGGGACGCGAGCGAGCGGATTCGGAACATGGGACCTCTCCGTAGGAATCGCCGTGGATGTCGAGGGAGTTCCGGCGCCGCCGCGGAAGACACCCCCGATGCTCGGGCGCTCCCGCCGCCGCCGTCAACGACCCGCCGGGGCTCCGCGGCGGGCGGCTCGCACCGGCCCCACGGCCTGCGCGTTCGCGGCCCGCCCGGCCGTGCTCCCGCCGTCCGCCGTGAAAGTTCCACGCCGGGGTCCGGTGGCGGACGGGCGGGCGACGTGCGTCGGCCGCCGGTCGCGCCCGGTGAAGGGTGCGGCCGGCGGCCGTTGGTGACGACGGGTCAGGCGGTGCGGAGGTCCGCGTGCAGGCGCCGGGTGTGGTCCAGGACGCGGACCGGTCCGTCCAGCCGGACGGTGGCGGTGAGCCGGACGTCGGTGCTGGAGGCGGCGATCCGCAGCTCCAGCTCGCCGGGCTCCACGATGCGCCGGCCGTCGCGCCCGGTGAAGGACGCGAGGTCGGCGGGGACGCCGATCCGCACACGGGTCTCCTGGCCCGCGTCGAGGGTGATCCGCCGGTACCCGATCAGCCGCTGCACCGGCTGGACGACGCTGGCGACCGGGTCGTGCAGGTAGAGCTGGACGGTCTCGCTGCCGCTGCGCTCCCCGGTGTTGCGCAGGGTGAAGGAGAGCTCGACCGTGCCGTCGGTCGCGGCGCCGGCCTGTTCCACCGTCAGGTCGGTCCAGGCGAAGGCGGTGTAGCCGATGCCGTGGCCGAAGCCGAACGCCGGGGTGGGGTCGGTGCTGGACACCTCGCTGGGTCCGGCCAGGCGGGCCCCGAGGTAGGTGGAGGGCTGGACGCCGGGGCGGGCCGGGATGCTGACGGGCAGTCGGCCCGAGGGGTTGGTCCGGCCGCTGAGCACCGCGGCGACCGCCTCGGTCCCGGCCTCGCCGGGGAAGAACGTCTGCACGAGGGCCGCCGACTCGGTCACCGCGCGCCCCAGGGCGTAGGGGCGCCCGGCCAGCAGCACCGGCACCACGGGCTTGCCGGTGTCCAGCAGCGCGTCGAGCAACTGCTGCTGCACGCCCGGCAGTTCAAGCGATTCGACGTCGCAGCCCTCGCCGCTGGTGCCGCGCCCGAACAGGCCGGCCCGGTCGCCGAGGGCGACGATCACGACATCGGCCCGGCGGGCCGCCTCGAGTGCCTCGGCGAAACCGGAGGTGTCCGGCCCGTCGACGCTCGCCCCGGCCGCCGTCCAGATCTCGCTGCCGGGGAACTCGGCCGCCAACGCCTGGCGCAGCGTGGGCAGTTCGATGCCCGCCGGGATGTCGGGGTGCTGGCTGCCGACGTGCACGGGGAAGGCGTAGCAGCCCAGCACCGAGGTCGGGGTCTCGGCGTTGGGGCCGATCAGGGCGATCCGGCGCGGGCTGCGCAGCGGCAGGGTGCCGTCGTTGCGCAGCAGCACCACGGCCTGCTCGGCGATCTCCCGGGCCAGCGAGCGGTTCTCGGGGCGGTCCAGGTCGACCGCGCCGCGCAGCGCCTGCGGGTCGTCCAGCGGGAGGCCGGCCAGGGCGGTCGGGACGGCGTCCCAGTCCGGGTCCAGCAGGCCGAGTTGGACCTTCTGCACCAGGACCCGGCGCAGCGCCCGGTCGACCAGCGCCTCGGGCACGGTGCCGTCCTCGACGGCGCGCAGCAGCGGCTCGCCGAAGGTCTTGACGGTGGGCAGTTCCACGTCGACGCCGCTGGCCAGGGCGAGGGCGGCGGCCTCGGCCCAGTCCCCGGCGACGCCGTGCAGCACCTTGAGGAAGGCGATGCCGAAGTAGTCGGCGACCACGGTCCCCTCGAAGCCCCAGGTGTCGCGCAGCAGTTCGGTCAGCAGGGCCTCGTCGGCGGCCGAGGGCACGCCGTCGGTGTCGGTGTAGGCGTGCATGACCGAGCGGGGCCGGCCCTCGCGCACCGCCATCTCGAAGGGCGGCAGGATCACGTCGGCTCGCTCGCGCGCGCCCATGCCGACGGGGGCGAGGTTGCGTCCGGCTCGCGAGGCGGAGTAGCCGGCGAAGTGCTTGAGCGTGGCGACGATCCCGGCGGACTCCAGGCCCTGCACGTAGGCGGTGGCCACCGTGCCGACCAGGTACGGGTCTTCGCCGATGGTCTCCTCGACCCGGCCCCAGCGGGCGTCGCGGACGACGTCGAGGACCGGGGACAGGCCCTGGTGGACGCCGACCGCGCGCATGTCGCGGCCGATCGCGGCGGCCATCCGGCGGATCAGGTCGGGGTCGAAGGTGGCGCCCCAGGAGAGCGGCACCGGGTAGGCGGTGGCGCCCCAGGCGGCGAAGCCGGCGAGGCACTCCTCGTGCGCGAGGGCGGGTATCCCGAAGCGGTTGGCGGCGGCGATGCGCTGCTGGCTGCGGGCCAGCGAGAGCGCGCCCAGCGCCGGGTCGACCGGCACCGTGCCGAACGGCCGGGTCAACTGGCCGAGGCCGGACGGGAGCAGGTCGTCGAGGTCGGGCGGCTCCTCCATGTCGTGCTGGTGCGGGGCGACGTCGCCGCCCTCGTCGGAGGCGCCGACCCAGACGCCGACGAGCTGGGCCAGCTTCTCCGGCAGCGTCATCTCGGCGATCAGGGAGTCGGCACGTTCCTCGGGGCTGAGCGCGCGGTCGCGCCAGCGGGTGGTGGGGGCAGCGGACGGGAGGGCCAGGTTCATGTTGCCGGTCACTTTCCTCCGACGCCCATGAGGCCCTGGACCAAGGCGCGTCGGGCGAACAGGTAGACGATGAAGATCGGGAGCATCGACAGCACGACGGCGCTGAGCAGGCCGGGCACGTCGACGCCGTGCTCAGTCTGGAAGTTGTACAGGCCGAGGGTGATGACCTTGGTGCTCTCCGACTGGGTGAGGATCAGCGGGAACAGGAAGCCGTTCCACGCCTGCAGGGCGGCGAAGACCACGACGGACGACAGGCCGCCCTTGGACAGCGGCACCACCAGCTGCCAGAACACCCGCCACGGGGTGGCGCCGTCCATGGCCATGGCCTCGTAGAGCTCGCCGGTGATGTCGCGCATGGCACCGGTGAGGACCAGGGTGCACACCGGCAGGCAGAACGCCGCGGTGGGCAGGATGATGCCGAGCAGGTTGTCGTAGAGGCCGGCCTTGCTGATGACGTAGAACATCGGCACGATCACGGCCTGCGCCGGGATCGCCAGGCCCAGCAGGAAGATCCGGAACACCGTGCCGATCGTCCTGCCCCGGGCCCGCACGATGGCGTAGGCGAGCGGGGGCACGACGAGCAGCACGATCGCGACCACGCTCACGGTGACCAGGAGCGTGTTGAGGAAGTCCTGGCCGAACCCGTTGGAGAAGTCGTCGACGTAGTTCTGCAGGGTCAGCTCGGAGGGGAAGGTGAGCGGCCCCTGCGAGGAGTAGTTGGAGCGGGTGCGGAACGTCGAGATCAGCAGGACGTACAGCGGGAAGCCGACCAGGGCCAGCCAGACCAGCGAGCCGAGCCCGGCGAGGTAGTTGGGGCGCCGTCGCATCACAGTCCCTCCGTGGTGCTGCGCATCTTGTCGTAGCCGGACAGGCGCACGACGGCGAGCGAGATCAGGGTGGCGACCACCACGAGGACCAGGGCGATGGCCGAGCCCGCGCCGAAGTCGAAGCTCTTGAACGCCTGTTGGTACATGTAGAAGGCGCTGTTGGTGGTGTCGGTGCCCGGGCCGCCCTGGGTCAGGATGAGGACGGTGTCGAAGGTGGTGAGACCGCCGACCAGCATCAGGATGACCGAGGTGATCATCGTGTTGCGCAGCTGCGGCAGGGTGATGTGGAAGAACTGCCGCACCTTGCCGGCGCCGTCGATCGACGCCGCCTGGTAGAGCACCCGGGGGATCGCCCGGGCGCCGCCCTGGTAGAGCAGGGCGTGCATGGGCGTCCACTGCCACATGCCGACGAAGGTGAGCACCGCGATGGCACCGCTCTGACTGCCCATCAGGTTGCCGTCGCCGAACAGCCACTGCATCTGCGAGGGCACGCCGAAGTTGGGGTCCAGGATGGCGCGCCAGACCACCGAGATCGCGGTCGCGGACAGCAGCAGCGGGACGAAGAAGATCGCGGACAGCACGGCGCGGTTGCGCTGGTGGCCGGCCGCCCACACGCCCAGCAGGATGCTCACCGGGGTCTGCACGACCGCGCCGGCCACGGTGAGCACCAGGGTCAGCCAGATGCTCTGCGTCATCACCGGGTCGTGCAGCAGCTTGGTCCAGTTGGCGAGGCCGTTGAACCGGGGGGCGTCGACACCGTTCCAGCTGGTGAAGGAGAGCACCGCCACCAGCAGCAGCGGCACGATTGCAAACATCAGGAAGAACACGGTCGCGGGCACCGCCCAGGCAAGGCCCGGGCGGGTCACCCCGACGCCGGTCCGGCGCTCCGCCCGCAGGCGACGACCGGACGCGGACACGAAGGAGAGTGCACTCATGGCGATTCGTCTCAGGAGGCGGGCAGGGCCTGCATGGCCTTGATGAAGCCGTCCACGTCGAGCTTGCCGTTGAAGAACTGCTGGACGGCGGTGTGGATCGGCGTGTTGGCGGCCGGCGGGTACGCCTGGTCCCAGGAGAGCTGGAACGACGGGGCGGCCTTGACCAGGTTGTACTGGTACTTCGAGTAGTCGGGGTTGGCCGCGGTGCCGAGGAACTGCTCGGTGTTGGTGGTGGTCGGCAGGTTGCCGATCGCCAGCTGGGCCTTCACGAACTCGTCGGAGTACATGAGCTTCAGGAAGGCGGCGGCCGCCTCGGGGTGCTTGCTCTTCTTCAGCACCGAGTAGAAGTTGTTGGTGTTGCCGACCACGTTGGACGGGTCGCCCTTGCCGCCGGCGATGCTCGGGAAGTTGCTGTAGCCGAGGCTGGTCTTGGTGAAGTCGGGGTTGGCGTCCTGCTGGGTGGCGTACTCCCAGGAGCCCATCAGCTCGAACGCCGCCTTGCCCTTGGCCAGCAGGGCCGGGGAGCCGCCGTCGGTGAACTTGACCGAGTCGAAGTTCGACCCGAACGCACCCGCGTCGACCAGCTGCTTGAGCATGCCCAGCGCCTTCTTGGCGTCGTCGCTCTCCCAGGCGCTCTTGTCGCCGGACAGCGCCTTCTGGAACAGCTCGGGGCCCGCGACGCGGTCGAAGACGTACTCGTACCACATCAGGGTCGGCCACTGGTCGCCGCCGCCGAGGGCGAACGGGGTGATGCCCTTGGCCTTGAGCGTCTGGACGGCGCTCAGCAACTCGTCCCAGGTCTTCGGGACGCTCAGGCCGGCGTCGGCCAGCACCTTCTTGTTGTTGAAGAGCAGCACGGGCTGGGTGCCGCGCATCGGGATGCCGTAGGACTTGCCGTCGATCACCGCGGTGTTGAACACCGAGGTCAGGAAGTTGCCCTTCAGCCCCGGGTCCGCGGCGATCATGTCGTCCAGCGGGAGCAGCAGGTCGGACTTCACGTACGGCTGGATGCTGCCGCCGCCCCAGTTGAAGAAGACGTCCGGCGCCTGGGGGGTGTTGATGATGGTGTTGAGCTTGGCCTGGTAGTCCGCGCCCGGGATGGTGTCCAGGACGGCCTTGACCTTCGACGTCTTGTTGAAGGTGTCGACGATCTGCTTCTCGACCTTGTTGCTGGCGTCCCCGTAGACCAGGACGTGGATCGTGCCGGAGTCCCCGCCGGCGGAGGAGGAACCGCCGCTGCCGCAGGCGGTCAGCGCCACCATGGCCGTGGTCAGACCGAGCGCAACAGCGAAAGCGCGTCTCTTCATCAGGACTCTCCTAAAAGTTTCGATCCGCTTCTCGAAATCCCCGCTTGGCCGGGACGCTAAGTTGCGAGGATGTTTCGGGTCAACCCCTCGTGCCGAGGGTTACTGAAGCGTGATGCGCCAACTGCCCTGCGCCGCCGGTGCCCTATGCTGCGTCCATGGAAAAGGGCGATGAACTGGGACGGGCGACCCTCGCGGACGTCGCCCGCGAGGCCGAGGTCTCCGTTTCGACGGTTTCGAAGGTTCTCAACGGCCGCACCGACGTCTCGGCGTCCACCCGCTTCCGCGTCGAGCAGGTCCTTCGCGCCCACGACTACCAGCGCGCCGCCCGCAGCAGCGGTGAGGCGCCCCTCGTGGAGATCGTCTTCCACGAGCTCGACAGCCTCTGGGCGATGGAACTCCTGCGCGGCGTCGAGGCGGTGGCGAACGAGCACGGTGCGGCGGTCGTGGTCACCCACAGCGGCTCGCGCCACGCCCCGGGGCCGGAGTGGATCGAGGCGGTGCTGCGCCGGCGACCGCTGGGCGTCGTACTGGTCTTCTCCAGCCTGCCGCCCGAGCTGAAGCGCCAACTGCGCGCGCGGTCCATCCCGTTCGTGATCATCGACCCGGCCGGCAACCCCGATCCGGACGTGCCCTCGGTGGGCTCGGCCAACTGGGCCGGCGGCCTCGCCGCCACCCGGCACCTGGTCGAGCTCGGCCACCGGCGCATCGCCATCGTCACCGGCCCGGCGGACACCCTCTGCTCGCTGGCCCGGCTGGACGGCTACCGCTCCGCGATGTCCATGGCCGGCCTGGGGGTGGACCCCGAGCTGACCGCGTTCGGCGACTTCCACGCCGAGGGCGGATTCGCCCAGGCCAAGCGCCTGTTGGAGCTCCCCGACCGACCCACCGCGATCTTCGCCGGCAGCGACCTGCAGGCGCTGGGCGTCATGGAGGCCGCCCGGGTCTGCGGCCTGCGCGTGCCCGAGGACCTGTCCGTCGTCGGCTACGACGACCTGGACATCGCGAAGTGGACCAGCCCGGCGCTGACCACCGTCCGCCAGCCCCTGCGCGAGATGGCCGAGCAGGCGACCCGCCTGATCCTCGCCCTCCGCAGCGGGGAGGCCCCGGCGGCGCCCACCCGCCTCGAACTGGCGACCACCCTGGTGGTGCGCTCCAGCACCGTCGCGCCCGCTCGGCCCTGACCCGACCGGGCCGGGCCGCCCCTCGGCCCGGGCCCTTCCCACAGCTTTCGAAACTTTCGAACCGGTCGGGGTCGGGCCCGGGCGCGCGGCACTCCGGGCCACCGGCCGGGTGAGCCGGCCCGGGGCCGGCCTCACTCCGCCAGCAGCGCGCCGGCCCGGCGCAGGGTCCGGTCCAGCCGCTCCAGGGCCTCCGTGTCCCGGGGCAGGGGGTCCAGCACCGGTCCGTCCGCCGTGCGCCAACGGCGCGCGACCTCGTCCGGGGCCTCCCCGGTGACCAGTGCCGCGGCCTGCGCCGCCGCCCCCAGCGCGACCAACTCCCGCGCCCGCGGCACCTGGACCGGCCGCCCCGACAGCCTCAGCACCGTCCGCTGCCACGCCGCGCCCTGCGCTCCCCCGCCGATGAGCAGCAGCGGCCGCCCGTCGGCCGCGGCCTCGCCCCCGGCTCGCAGGACCTCGTCCAGCGCGGCCAGCAGCGAGTACGCCGCGCCGTCGTAGGCGGCCTGGAGCAGGTGCCCGGGCGTGGTGTCGTGCCGGATACCGTGGAACAGCCCGGCCGCGTACGGCAGGTCGGGGGTCCGCTCGCCGTCCAGGTACGGCAGGACGACGGCAGTGCCGCCGGGTTCGACGTCCTCGCGTCCGCGTCCGAGCAGGGCGGCGACCCGGTCCACGGCGAGCGTGCAGTTCAGCGTGCACGCCAGTGGCAGCCAGCCGCCGAGCGCGTCCGCGAAGCCCGCCACCGTTCCGGTCGCGTCCACCGGGCGCCCCCGGGTGACCGCGTAGACCGTCCCCGAGGTCCCCAGGCTGAGCACGGGGGTGCCGGGCGTGAGCCCCAGCCCCAGCGCGGCGGCCATGTTGTCGCCCGTGCCCGGCGCGACCCTCGTACCCTCCCGCAGCGGGCCGCCCGCCCGCACAGTGCCCGCGCTCTCCCCCGGCTCCACCACCCGCGGAAGTTGACGCACGCTCAGCCCCAGCGCGTCGAGGATCTCCGCGTCGTACCCGTCCGAGGTCCACCAGGCCGTGCCCGACGCGTCGCCGCGGTCGGTCGTGCCCTGGCCGGTCAGACGCTCCGTCAGGAAGTCGTGCGGGAGCCGGATCCGCCGGGTCGCCGCCGCCGCGGCGGGCTCGTTCTCCCGGAGCCAGGCCCACTTCGATGCGGTGAACGACGCCCCCGGAACGCTGCCGACCCGCTCCGCCCACCACCGCGGCCCCCGCTCGGCGACCAGCCGCTCGGCCTGCGCCGCCGACCGCGTGTCGTTCCAGAGCATCGCGGGTCGCACCGGCGCACCGTTCGCGTCCAGGGTCACCAGGCCGTGCTGCTGCCCGCCGACCGACACGGCCTCCGCCCGGCCCGCCCACCCGGTGGCCGCGACCGCCTCGACGAACGCCGACCACCACTGCTCCGGATCGCTCTCGCGCGCCCCGCCGGTCCCGGTGACGGTGTGCGCGGCCCGTCCTTGGCCCAGCACCTCGCCCGTGTCCGCGTCCACGGCCAGCGCCTTGGTGGACTGGGTCGAACTGTCGACCCCGATCACAACTCGCTGCGTGCCCATCAGGATCTCCTCGTGGTGTCCCTTGCTGTCTCGACCTGGGCATACTAATTTGTCTTCCGGCCTGACGAATAGGTCTCCCGCACCACGAGAATCCCTTGGAGCAGTCGATGACGCAGCTCTCCCCCACCCCCGCCG
>NZ_JBFAQR010000075.1:0-32329 GCF_040678815.1 Kitasatospora sp. NPDC049285
GCGACGCGGGAGGCGTTGCGGAACCTGTTCTTCTGGTTGGTGCGGCAGATCGCGTCGCAGACGTTCATGGGGATCATGGGCGGGTTGGCGATGGACGCGGCGATCCAGGGCTACCAGTTGGCGTCGCATCACCGGGACTCCTGGGACGCGGATTCGACGTTCCAGTCGTTCCAGCAGGGGTCGTTGGAGGGGTTGTTCGCGGGTCCGCTGGAGTTGTTCGGGCAGGCGTTCGGCAAGGTGGTGGGGCGGCTGATCGGGAAGGACTCGTCGTCGATCCTGTCGAAGCGGCTCGACCACGTGCTGGCGGCGGGGTTGAACGACGTGCCGGGTGTGGCGGGTGAGGTGTCGCACTTGGTGGGGGCGGAGGTGAAGGGTCTGGGGAAGGGGCTGGTCCTCGACGCGGTGCGGACGGTGGAGCGGGATGTCGCGCGGTCGGTGGAGCGGGATGTGGCGCGGTTGGCGGGGAAGCTCGGTTCGGCGTCGGCGCGGCAGGAGTTCGCGAAGTCGGTGGGTCATCTGCTGGGCGCTTCGGTGCAGCAGTTGGAGGCGGGGTTCGTCCGGTTCGGCGAGGGGAGCATCGCGGAGGCGTTCGCGCGCAAGATGGGGCGGATCTTCGAGGAGCACCTGACGGACGCGGCTTCGCATGCGGCGTTGCGGGAGGAGGCGCGGCAGATCGGGCGGAACTTTGGTGACGCGTTCGTGAAGCACTGGGGGCATCTGGGGGCGGACCACGCGCATCTGGGCGGGGTGTTGGCGCAGGCGTTGGGCAAGCTCGCCGACGGCGGGCCGCTGTCGCGGATGGCGCGGGAGTTCCCCGACCTGTTCACGGCGTCCGCGGGCAAGGAGGGCGTGGGCGGCTTCGCGAGGCTGTTCGGGCATTTCACGGCGGAGCATCCGCTGCACGGCAACGCGCTGTTCCAGCTGGGCCATGCGCTGGGGGAGATCCTGCAGGAGGGCGGGCAGAACGTCGCGTCGGACCTCGGGTACCAGCTGTTCTGGACGGATGAGCACGCGTTCACGGCGAGTTGGGGTTCGTTCGTGTCGGGGATGGCGATGGGCGCGATGGGTCACGTCCTGCACAAGACCTTCGAGCCGTTGTTCGACCGGTATCAGAACTGGTTGCGGGAGCGGCAGTGGCGTGAGAATCCGGACGGGGCGAAGTACTTCGGGCTGTTGCATCCGCTGAACTTCGTGTCGTTCCTGGCGAACATGACCGGCAACCCTGCCCCGTTCCCGGTGCCGCGTCCGGGTGGGCACGACGGCGACGAGTCGTGGGGGCAGAGCGCGAAGGACCTGGCCAAGTGGTTCTTCTCGAATCCGTTCTCGGGGTTCGACCTGCGCTCGGACACTCCGATCGTCAACCTCTTCACCCACAAGACCGGCACCGGCGACGCGGCCCGGGAGGAGAACCCGGGAAAGGATGGGTTCGATGCGGCGTTGGGCGGTGGGGGTGTCAGGACCGCCGGCGGCGACGGGCCCACGATCGGCGGCGGGTCGACTTCTCGGCCGGTGACGGAGAGCGCCCCGTTCCTGCCGCTTGACGTCGGCACTCCCGGGAGCGGAGAGCGGTCGTTCAGCGCCATGGTCACCGAGGAACTCACGAAGATCGGACAGTCGGTCCCGGTGGAGGGCGGTGCCGCGTCGGACCATTCGGCGGTGGCCGACGGGTTGGGGGTGCGGCCGACGGTCTCGGGTGTGCTGATCGCCGACCCGCGACCCGGGTCGGAGCAGGCGAACGCGCGGGCGGAGAGCGCGCTGAATCACCTGCCGCGTCGTGACGACGCGTTCACGGTGGCGATGCACGTCGGAGAGGCGGGCGCGCCGATCGGTCCGGAGCAGCTCGCGGATGTGCTGGTGAAGGCCTACGACGGTGGGAAGTTGGACGGGAAGTCGTGGATCGACTTCCTGTCGTGCCGGCTCGGTGCGGTGACCGAACGTCATGTGCCGGAGGCGATGCGGGCGTTGTGGGCGCACCAGGCGGCGAACCCGCGCGCGGCGGCGGGGAAGCTCACCGGGCGGGCGCCGGTCGGTGACGTGTGGGTGGTTCCCAAGCTGGCTAACGGCCGGCCGGTGGAGGCCGCTGAGTACGAGGTGATCGTCGCCGACCACGTCGGCATCGACCAGGCCGGCCGACCGGTCGTCGTGCAGGGCCCGGAGTCGTTCTGGCGTACCTTCACCGACAGCGGCAACCCCGACCACACTCCCAAGACCGACGCCGAGTACGGCGGCCTGCTGGCCCCGGACGGCGCCGTAGAAAACCTTGCGCCGACCGGCTACGACATGATCGTGACCATCACTCCGGAGACCACGGCCCTTGCCGGCTCGGTCGCAGGCGCGACCAAGTTCGGCCCCGGGGACGGGCCGGGGGCCCCGCGGATGATCGGGGGAGTGGGACGATTCGGCCGCGACGTCGTCTCGCTGCCCGGCAGCGACGAGGTGGTGGAGAGCCAGGCGCTGCCGCCCGGTGCGGACGGGGCGCCGTCCGGGCGGGCGTACCTGAGCGACGGGGGGTTCCTCGGGACCGAGCTGGAAGGGTTCCGGGGGGACCTGCCGGACTACCGGCACGTGATCGTGGATTCGGCGGGCCGCGGGCAGGTGTCGGAGGAACTCGATGCCTACCCGGCGCCGTGGGGCGGCGGCCCGAAGCCGTACTTCGTGATGGCCGAGTTGAGCGGGCGTCAGGTCGCCGCGGTCGGTGTCCAGGGCGAAGCGGTGCACCTGGGGGTCGAGCAGTTCGCAGCGGTGGTGGCGGCTGACGAGGACCTCCAGGGGTTGCATCCGGACGCGCCGATCGTGCTGGCGGTGCCGTTCGGCGGTGGTTCGGATCTGGAGTTGCCGCGGGCGGTGGCGGTGGCGACCGGGCGGACGGTGTTCGCGGTGACCGGTGACCTGGTCAGGACGGAGGTGGCGGGTGGCGGTTGGTCATTCGGGTTGCGGGCTCCGGGCCCCGATGCCGACGGGACGTTGCATCCGCGCGGGCAGCTCGTTCGGGTGGAGCCGCCGGCCAGGGGCGGGGTGGATCCCGCGCTGGGCGCGCCCGGGCACGTCGTCACCGTGCTCGGCGAGGTGCTCGCCGACCACGAGGTGCTGACGAGGCCGATCGTCAGCTTCGAGACGCACGGGACGATCGGACGCGGCGCGCACAGCGAGGGCGACTGGGCGGTGCGCGATGCCGGATACAGCCGACTCACCACCAACACCGAGTATCAGGACTGGCCGCCCATGGCGGTCACGTTCGTCCATGATGTGCCGTGGGACCCGAAGCACGCGTACTTCTTCGGCGCACAGGCGGATTCGGAGGGCTTCGACCTTCCGACGGCCACCGGCACCGGAAAGGTCAGCGGGGCGGAGCTGGGCGGATACCTGGCACGCAGGCCGAGCATCGGCGCACTGCGGCAGGCGGCGACGGACGGTGACCCGGTCTCGATCGTGCTGGTGGCCTGCCACTCCGCAGACCTGGCGCAGGCCGTGGCCGACAAGGCCGGCCTCACCGTGCACGCGCCGGTCGGTACGGGCGGCCTATGGCGGCAGCACGCCCCCGACCACCCGGACGACACCCACGATCTCGTCGTCGAGCGGGACCGGTCGGGTGCCAGTGGCGAGTTCCTCACCTTCCAGCCGGGTGGCGACACTCCCGTGGATCGAGCCGACAACCCGCGGATGTCGCCGTACGGAGCGATCTTCGACATCGGCGAAACCGCCCTTTCGGACGCCGCCATCGAGAGCGTGCGGGCGGCGGGGCGCGGCCTCGCGGCGGAACTGCTGCGCCGGTTCGACCGGGGCCATGCGCTCCCGGTGGTCAAGGCGGTCGGCCTGGCCGGCGAGACCGTGGCCACCGTCCGGGCGGGCCTCGCCCGTGCCAAGGCCGTGGCGCGGGTGCTCGAGGAGGTGTTGAGCGCGGAGTTCGCGGCGCACCAACTGGCGCTCGACGCCGGAGCACTGGTACGCGCGGAATCCGTGAGGCAGCGCGAGCTGCTCCAGGATGCGTTCGCCGGACTCGACCCGGAGCTGCGTCGGCGGGTCGTGACCGTGGAACTGGAGTACCCGGTACCGCTGTTCAGCGCGGGCGCCGGGCGTGGCGGCCGTGACCTGCACGCGATTCCGGGCGGCGGCAGGCAGCAGGCGGAGAGCCGGGCGCTGACCAGGCGGCCCGGCGCCGCGCCGGACGGTCGCGCCTTCCTGAGTCCGAGCGGATTCGCTGCGTTCGAACCGCGTGACGTGGCAGACCAGTTGGAGGGTTTCCGGGCAGATCTGACGGACTATCAGCACCTGATGGTCGATCCGACGTTGCGGGCGGACGACCCGAACCATGTGGTCCAGAACCTCGGGCGGATCGCCGCGCCGTGGGCAGACGGGCCGAAGCCGTACTTCGTGATGGTCGACCAGCCCGGTCGTACGATCGAGCTGACAACGGACAGCGGTACGACCGTGCACCTGGACGCTCTCGGGTTCGCGGCGATGGTGGCGGCCGACGAAGCGCTGAAGACACGGGACCGTGACGTGCCGATCGTGCTCGCCATGCCATTCGGGGGCGGTTGGGACCTGGAGCTGGTGCGGGCGGTGGCGGCGGCGACGGGCCGGACGGTGTTCGCGCCGACCGGTGACATCGTGCCGGTGGAAGCGCCGGGTGGCGGATGGTCGTTCGGTCTGCAGGCACCTTTCCGCCTGCCGGACGGCGGTCTCGGGCCGCGCGGCCAGTTCCTCAGGGTCGACCCGCCGTCGAGGGGCGGGATCGACCGGTCGCCGAGCGCGCCCGGACACGTGACCACGATCGGCGGGCTCGTCATCGGCGACGAGCAGGTGTTGCTCCGCCCGATCGTGGACTCGGAGAAGCTGACCGTGATCGGCCAGGCCGTGGCGAGTGAGGGCGACTGGTACCACTGGGAGGTGCCACTCGGTGGACTGACGCATGCGCTGGACTACCAGCTCACCCTCGAATCCGACGGGCGCCCGACGCCGCTGGTCCGCGAGGTCCAGTGGGACCCGGACCACGCGTACTTCTTCGTCAGCCACTCCAGCCCGGCCGAGTTCGAGCTGAGGACGGAGCACGGCAGCCTGTCGGTCGACGGTGCCGAACTCGGTGGACTCCTCAGGCGTCGTCCGAGCCTGCAGGCGCTGAGGCTGGCGGCGGACAAGGGCAAGCCGGCGTCGATCGTGCTGCTCGCCTGTGACTCGGCCCCGCTGGCGCAGGCAGTGGCGAACGCCGTCGGTCTGACGGTGCATGCGCCGACCGAGATGGTAGGCATGAGCAGGATCACCGACGCGTACGACCGTTCCCAGCCGGCCTACCTCAAAGTGGTGGGGCGTGCCGATGGTGCCGCGGGCCTCTACCGGACCTTCCGGCCCGGGGGCTCGGCCCCGTCGGAGTACGGGGAGCCCCGGATGGTCCCGCAGACCGTCGCCTTCGGTCGAGACACGGCCGTTCTCGACCCGCGCGCGCATGCCCATGTCGTGCTCCTGGCCCGGGCGTTGTCGGCGGAGATCGCGAGGCGTCACCGCGAGGCGTTGCCGATGCCGGTGATCAGGGTGACCGGGCGGGCCGGCGACCCGGACACGGCAGTCGGCCTCGGCGGGGACCGGGCTCAGGCCGTGGGGCAGGTCCTGTGGTCCGAGCTCCGGGACGAGCTGGAGCGCCGCGGCGCTCCGACAGACCCCGGGGAGTTGATCCGCCTGTTCTCGGCGGGTCACATCGATCCGCCGCCTGCGGGCGACTTCGTAGGGGCGGACGCGGATGGCCGTCAGGAGTCGGCGACGATCGAGGTGGAGTTCCCGCCGACCGTGCGGGAGGTTCCGTCGGGTGTGTGGGTCGGGGATCCGTTGCTGCCGATGGCGTCGGAGCTGCGGCTGCGGGAGGCGTTGGAGCAGTTTCCGGTACGGCCGGAGGCGTTCGTGGTGGCGATGCACGTGGGCGAGCGGGGTGCTCCGCTGACGCCGGATCAGTTGGCGCGGCTGCTGATCGGGGCGTACGACGCCGGGAGTTTGGACGGGAAGACGTCGGTCGACTTCCTGTCCTGCCGCCTCGGTGCCTATGACGGGGATCATGTGCCGCGGGCGATGGCGGCGTTGTGGGCGCACCAGGAGGCACATCCGCGGGCCGGGGTCCCGGTGGGGATCGCGGGCCGGGCGCCGGTCGGCGATGTGTGGCTGGTGCCGAAGGCCGGCGGCGGCCGGGAGGCGATCGTGGCGGAGCGGGTCGGGGTGCGCCCGGACGGCAAGCCGGTCGTCGTGCTCAGCGAGTCCTCGACCTGGAGGGCCTTCACCGACAGCGGTGACGCCACGCACACGGCCACCACGACGCTGCAGGGTTGGCACCTGACCGCCGACGGCGTGATCGACCACGGACTGCCGGAGGGCTTCGACGGCCAGTTGGCGGACGGCGTGCAGGGTGGGGACGCTGACGGCCTGTCGCCGCTGGACGGTGCGGTGAAGTTCGGTGGTGACGCGGGGTTGGGTGTGATCGACGGTGCGCATCCGTTTGTTGCGGGTGGGGTGTCGGTGGGGCGGGTGCAGTCGGTCGAGGAGCGGGTGGGGGAGTTGGCCGTGGCGCTTGCCGCGGTGCATGGGGAGGGGGGTGTGCATTGGCTTGCGGATCCGGATCTGTCGGTTGCGGAGCGGGGGGTGACGGGTGCGGCGATCGGTCGGTTCCCGCGTGATGACCGGTTCTTCACGGTGGCGACGCATGTGGTGCGGGAGAGGGGGCGGCCGACGTGGCGTGGCGTGGACATCGCGCCGGCGGAACTCGCGTCGGCTCTGGTGAGGTTGCTGGATGGCGGGGTGTGGTCGGGCGCGCTGCCGTTGCAGTTCGCGGCATGTGACCTGGGCGCGGGGTTGGCGGGGTCGTACACGGCGCTGGTGTTGCGGGAGGTGCGGGTTCTGCGGCCGGATCTGCCGTTGGTGGCTTATGCGCCGAGGGGGACGGTGTGGTTCGTTCCCAGGGCGACGGGGCCGTTCGCCGTCGAGTCGGCGGGTGTCGGGCACACGGTGGCGGCGCTGGCGGTGGGTTGGGACGGTGACGGGCGGGCCAGGGTGGTTGCGGACCACTGGGTGGAGTTGTCCGTTGCGGTGGGTGAGGACGCGGTCCGGGTGCGGGAGTTGGGTGCGCATCTGCCGGTCGATGGGAGTGTTCCGCCGACGTCGGTGGCTGCGCCGGAGGGTTATCTGCCACTTGAGCAGGCGGGGCCGGATCCGGTGGTGGGTCAGGTGCCGTTGGGTGCGGTGGAGTTCGGTGATGACGCGGTGGTGCCGGTGTTGTATGCCGAGCAGGCGTATCGGGACCATGCTGCCGAGTTCGAGCAGCACATCGGTGCGCTGGCCTTCGAGGACCCGGAGGCCCGCGCCGCCGCGGCCGACGCGGTGAAGTCGCTCTCGCAGCTGCTGCGGGTCGCCGACGTCGAGCTCCCGCCGGACACCACCGCGGCCCTGTTCTTCCGCGACGACCCGACCGAAGCCGGCCAGATCGGCTCCGACCCGGACACGTCTCCGTTCCTGACGCTGCGGAACCTCACACAGCGCGGAAACGTCCGCGAGCTGATGACGGCCCTGCACAACGCCGTCACCAGCGACTCGCCGTACGGGCTGGCGCGCCTGGTCGACGAACTGATCCGCACCGAGGACTGGGAGCGTGCCGGGGACCTCGGGTTCGACGTCGATGAGCTGCGCCGCCGGGCCGCGTTCGGGAAGGGTGAGCTGCACCGGGAGCTGGCGGAGACGCTGGGCACGGTGGCCAAGGACAGCGTCGCGGTGTTCCAGGCGGACCTGCTGCGGGGGGTGGGCATGCTCTCGCCCGAAGACCCGTTCTGGCAGGCCCATGTCGCCGAGTACGTCCAGAGCGTGCTCGCCCGCCGGGCGCGGCCGGCGGCCGGTCCTGACGGCCCGTCGGGGCGGCGTAGGGTCTCGGACTTCGCGGCTGCCGGTGCGGAGCTGAGCGACCGTGAGCAGGCCTACCTGGCGGGTCGGGGCCACGGCGGGTCGGATCCCGAGGTGCCGTGGGTGCCGCGGTCGGAGCGGTTCCTGCTGGATGCGGCGTCGGTGTGGGCCAAGGAGATGGGGGCCCGGGGCATTCCGACCGGGTCCGGCATCTCGGCCGCGGCGGCGCGAACGATGGGTGCGTACCGGCTGCTCGGTGGCACACGGCCGGAGCAGTTCGCGCGGAGCCTGTACGGGTGGCTGCTGCCCACGAAGGAGCACTCGCTGTACGAGATCGTGGCGGGTGCCCGTCTCGGTGGCGGTCCGGAGAGTGTCCGTAGCGGCTACCACGGTGACGCCGCCGAGCTGTACCGCAGCATCCCTGGCCTCGGCCTGCCGGAGCTGCGTGGTCTGCAGTCCGTCCCGGGGCTGCAGGTCCTGCCGCACGAGCAGACCTACCTGGACCTGATCGCTGCCGCCCCGGAGAACGGCGGCTTCCGGGAGAGCGACGCGGATCTCAGGAATCACGTCAAGGAGCGGCAGGACGACTTCGCGAGGGCGGTGAGCTCTCCAGGCAGCGCGACCCAGGCAGTCCGGGCGTGGCTGGACGAGCACGGCGTGACGGCCGCCGAGATCGTCACCCGGTTGAACGCGGCGCACTTCACCGCGCTCGCCGTCTACTCGGGACCGGCCCACCGTCTGCTCAACCCGCTGCTCAAGTACCGCGGCCTCGCGGCCCGGGTGGCGCTCAAGGCCGAGATCGCGGCGGTCGTCGACGACCACTTCCGGCGCGGTACGGCGCTGCCGAACTCCGTCCTCGGTGCCCCCGGCGTGGACGAGATCATGCAGCGGCCCGTCGTGGATCTGGCGACCCCCGAGGCGCTCGCCCGGGCCAAGGAGGTGGTGAAGCTGGTCAACGCGATCCTGCCCTCGATCGAGCAGGAGATGGCCCGGCACAGCCAGCTCCTGCAGGACGCCCTGCGGCTGCTGCCGCCCGCCGTCGGCACGGTCTACCGTGGCAACCGGGCCCTGGGCGCGGACCCGCTCGGCATGCTCGGCAAGGTGCTGTCCGAACACGGCGGGGACAGCCACGTCTTCCCGCAGTTCGCCAGCTTCAGTGCGAACGAAAGTGTCGCCACCACCTTCGCGCTCAGCCACCAGAAGTCGCTGGTCTCCCACCCGGTGCTGTGGGAGGTACGGGCGACCGGCCGACTCGGGGTCAAGATCGCGCCGTTCTCGCGGCTGCCGGACGAGGCCGAGGTGCTCTTCCGCCCCGGCCTGCGGGTCCGGATCACCGATCGGCAGAGGCTGGCGGCGAACGACGGTGCGACCCGCATCTACGCCGAGGAGGAGCACGGACTTCCGTTGCTGTTCGCCGGCGACCGCGCTCTCACCCGCCACGCCGAACTGAAGGTGATGCTCCAACAGCTCGGCGGCACCGGGCCGATCCAGCACCCGCACGACCTGCGGCCGCTCGCCGCCCTCATCGGCCTGCCCCGCGAGCGGGCCACCGCGGCCGAGGCCGGCGACTGGCGGGCGCCCCTGGACGGCCCGAGCCCGGCCGGCACCCGCACCTGGCACCTGGCCTCCGTGACCATCGCCCTGTACGGGCCCAAGGGGCTGACGCTCGATCACCTGACCCTGGTCCGCAGACTCGCCGACGTGGCCCGCGGCCACCTGCGGCTCAGCCCCGACACCGAGATCACCCGATGGCACCTGGACGCGATGATCCGCTCGCTCAGCGGCATCGACCCGGCGATCCAGATCAGCAACTACCACCGCAACACCCTGCTGGCCGCCGCGGACCGGCTCGCCCGCGAGGACGCGCCGTTCACCATGGACGGGCTGCGCGCGGCGCTCAAGTCCGCGGTTCCCGGCACCCGTCCGCGGGTCGCGCCGATCCCGGGCGCGCAGCCGTTCGGCCCCGCGCCCGTCCTGGAGGCGTACGCGCACCCCGACTACGCGACGGAGGCCAGCGCCTTCGAGACCCAGCTCGGCGGGTACCTGCACAACCACCCGCAGGCAATCGAGGCCGCACGGAACTCGGTGGCCCGGCTGTGGGACCTGCTGCAGGCCGCGCACCCCGACAAGAGCGCCGGCGAGATCGCCGAGACCTTCGTGCACGATGACCCCCACTCGGCCGGCCAGATCGGCGGCGAGCAGCCGCTCGACGGTTTCCTCACCCTGCTCGACCGGGGCAACAGCAGGGAGCTGATGACGGCGTTCTTCAACGCCGCGTACTTCAAGGACTCCCCGCTCAGCCTGAAGTCCCTGCTCAACCAGCTCGTCGAGACCAGGGACTGGGCGCGCGCCGCCGAGCTGGGCCTCGACGTCGAGGAACTCAAGGTGCAGGCCGCCTACCTCAACGGCACCGCCCGCACCCGGATCGGCGGGTTCCTCGGCATGCTGATGCCCGGCCGCGAGATGTTCAACAAGGACGTCTTCGCCAGCGGCAACCTGCTCTTCCGGTCGAAGAACTGGATGGAACTCGGCGCGGACTTCGCCGCCAGCATCTCCGCCCGCAAGTCTGTACCGTCCGGCGAAGAGGACACCGGCCAGGCCGCGCTCACCCCGCGGGACCTGCGCACCGCGGGCGCCTCACTCAGCACCCGCGAACTGCGCTTCCTGACCGAGCACCCGGTGGCGCTGCAACTCCTGGGCATGCGCGAGGAGGCCGTCCCGGACGACCGCCTCCCGCGGAGCGAGGACGGCAGTGTCGACCTGGACGCCCTCCGCGGCCGCCGAGGAGTCATCACGGCGTGGGAGGACGGCGACAGCGGGATGGTCCGGCAACTGGTCCGTGACACCGTGGTCAACCCGCGTCCCCGCGACGGCGACCCGGGGGAGGACGAGGCGGGCGCCGAACTTCCGCTCAGCTGGCGCACCGGGCGGATGCTGAACGTCATCAACCCGCAGTCGTCGTGGTACCGCGACATCCACGACCGGCGGGGCATGCCGGTGATCGCGGGCGTCTCGCGTACCGCCGCCCGGATGCTCAACGCCTTCCGGCTGATGCGGGTGACCGGCTCCGAGCCGGACCACCTGGTGCTGTCGCTGCTGTCCTGGATGCTCACGCCCGGCGACCACTCGGTGTACGAGATCCTCAAGGGTGCGGAACTCTCCGGCCTGATACCGGCGCTGCCGGCGGCGGCCTACCAGGACGCCGCCACGATGTACCGCCACCTGCCCGGGATCAGCGAGCAGGAGCTGCGTACCCACGTCGCCCGCGACGGTGTGCTCCCGCACGAGCGGCACCTTCCGTCCGCCGGGCCCGCGCGGGCCGACGGACCGTCAACCGCAGCGCGCCCGGGGCATGACGGCGACCAGGGCGCGCACCGCCCGGAGGACGCGGGGCCCAGCGGTTCGCCGCCGGCCGACACCGCCGCGCCCCGGCCCGCACCGCGACGACGCCCCACCGCCGACGGCCCGCCCCGGCGGCGACCGACCGCCGAGGCTCCGCCCGGACCGCGCCGGCGACCCACCGCGGAGGGAGCCGCCGCGGTCAGCGGTGACGGCCGGCGGCCGGAGACCGCCGCCCAAGCCCCACGGCGGATCCTGTCCGTGACGTTGGGCGAGCGCGGCAGGGTTCGTGAGGAGTTGGCCGCGGTCGCGAAGGCGGACGGCCACGTCGGGGCGGACGCTTCGCAGGACGCGGCGCTGGACGCTCTCGCCACCCGGGTTCCGGCCCTGGCCGGGATGCCCGCCGAGGAACGGCACGCCCGGCTCACCGCGGCCGGGTACGTGCTCCGTACCCTCGGCAAGCCGCTGCGCGCAGACCACCTCCCCGCCGGGCTGGCGCTCGCCGACCTCGCGGCCGCCCGCCGCGGCCGGGTCGGCGACACGCTGGACCGCCTCACCCGGGAGGTCCTGGGCCTGCCCGAGAACGCGGCGGTCGGCCGGGTGGAACGCGAGGTCCTGGTCGGCCCGGCCCGGCTGCTGATCGCGGTCGACCGGCCGGTGACCGTGCAGTACCTGCGCGCGGTCGAGGCGCTGCGGCTGCTCGGGCGCCGTGAACTCGGGAGCACCGGTCCGCTCGGCCGCCCGGCGTTCGACCGGGTGGCGCGGCTGCGCCTCGGTCTGCCCGAGGGCACTCCGTTGACGACGGAGCACCGGCACGACGTGCTCGACGCCGCCGTCGCGGACGTGGGGCGGTCCGGGTCGCTGCCACGGCTCACCGCACCGGTCCGGCCGACCGGCGTGCGGTGGGTGGGGGATCCGCATCCTGATCCGGTGGCGCGGGAGTTGACGGAGCGTGCGTTGCGTCGGTTGCCGGAGTCGGATCGGTATTTCACGGTGGCGATGCACACGGGTGCGGGTGGTCTGCCGGTGGAGCGTGGGGTGGTGTTGCCGGCGGGGGAGTTGGCGGCGCGGTTGCTGGCGGCGCGTCAGGCCGGGGCGTGGGACGGGCGGAAGCCGTTGCGGTTGGTGGCGTGTGAGCTGGCGGCGGACCCGTCGTACGTGCGGGAGTTGATGGGGGAGTTGTGGCGCAACGGGGTGACGGCGGAGGCGGTCGCGGCGGACGGCCCGGTGTGGTTCACGCCGACCGGTGACGGCGGGGCGGAACTGGTGGCCGCGCGGTCGGTCGGGTTCGCGGAGACCGGTGGTGGCGGGGTGAGGCCGGTGTTGGAGGCCGGGCACGACTGGATCCGCTACAGCAGGCCCGACGACCCGGACGCGCCGCCCGTCACCCGCACGTTGGGTCCGGTGCTGCGTTCCGACGGGCCCGCCCGTACCGAGCCCGGAACCCCCGTACGGCCGATCGACGGCGCCGTGGCCTTCCACCGCGGCAGCGAGGACGCTGCGATGGGGTTGGGTGCGATTGATGGTGCGCATCCGTTTGTTGCGGGTGGGGTGTCGGTGGGGCGGGTGTTGTCGGGTGAGGAGCGGGTGGGGGAGTTGGTGGTGGCGCTTGCCGCGGTGCATGGGGAGGGGGGTGTGCATTGGCTTGCGGATCCGGAGTTGTCGGGTGTGGAGCGGGCGGTGACGGGTGCGGCGGTGGGTCGGTTCGTGCGTGATGAGCGGTTCTTCACGGTGGCGACGCATGTGGTGCGGGAGAGTGGGCGGCCGTCGTGGCGTGGGGTGGAGGTGGCGCCGGGGGAGTTGGCGTCGGCTTTGGTGAGGTTGCTGGATGGTGGGGTGTGGGACGGGCGGCCGTTGCAGTTCGTGGCGTGTGATCTGGGTGCGGGGTTGGGGGGTTCGTATGCGGCGCAGGTGTTGGAGGAGGTGCGGGTTCGGCGGTCGGGTGTGGCGTTGGTTGCTTATGCGCCGCGGGGGACGGTGTGGTTCGTTCCGCGGGTGACGGGGCCGTTTGCTGTGGAGTCGTCGGGTGTGGGGCACACGGTGGCGGCTTTGGCGGTGGGTTGGGATGGTGGTGGGCGGGCCCGGGTGGTGGCGGACCATTGGGTGGAGTTGTCCGTTGCGGTGGGTGAGGACGCGGTCCGGGTGCGGGAGTTGGGTGCGCATCTTCCGGTTGATGGGAGTGTTCCGCCGACGTCGGTGTCCGCGCCGGAGGGTTATCTGCCGTTGGGGGAGGGCGGCGGGTCGGATCCGGTGGTAGGTCAGGTGCCGTTGGGTGCGGTGGAGTTCGGTGATGACGCGGTGGTGCCGGTGCTGTATGCCGAGCAGGCGTATCGGGACCATGCGGCGGAGTTCGAGCAGCGGATCGGCGCGTTGGCCTTCGACGACCCGGAAGCCCGCACCGCCGCGGCGGAGACGGTTGCGGCACTCTCACGCCTGTTGCGGGTCGCGGGCGAGGACGTGCCGCCGGACACCATCGCGGCGCTGTTCGTCCGCGACAACCCCACCGAGGCCGGCCAGATCGGCTTCAACCCGTTCGCGTCCACGCTGGACACACTGAATCGGCTCATCGAACGCGGAAACGTCCGCGAGTTGATGACCGCGCTACACAACGCCGTCACCAGCAACGCGCCCTACGGGCTGGCGCGCCTGGTCGAGCGGCTCGTCCGTACCGAGGACTGGGAGCGCGCCGGAGACCTCGGGTTCGACGTCGATGAGCTGCGCCGCCGGGCCGCCTTCGGGAAGGGCGAGCTGCACCGGGAGCTGGCGGAGACGCTCGGCACGGTGGCCAAGGACAGCGTCGCCGTGTTCCAGGCGGACCTGCTGCGCGGGGTGGGCATGCTCTCGCCGGAGGACGTGTTCTGGCAGGCGCATGTCGCGGAGTACGTCCAGAGCGTGCTGGCCCATCGGGCGCGGCCGGCGGCCGGTCCTGACGGTCCGTCGGGGCGGCGTAGGCTCTCGGGTTTCGCCGATGCCGGCGCGGAGCTGAGCGAGCGGGAGCAGGCCTATCTGGCGGGCCGGGGCCACGGCGGGTCGGATCCCGTCGTGCCGTGGGTGTCGAGGTCCGAGCGGTTCTTGTTGGATACGGCGTCGGTGTGGGCCAAGGAGATGGGGGCCCGGGGCATTCCGACCGCATCCGGCATCTCGGCCGCGGCGGCGCGCACGATGGGTGCGTACCGGCTGCTTCGTGGCACACGGCCCGAGCAGTTCGCGCGGAGCCTGTACGGGTGGCTGCTGCCCACGAAGGAGCACTCGCTGTACGAGATCGTGGCGGGTGCCCGTCTCGGTGGCGGCCCGGAGAGTGTCCGTAGCGGCTACCACGGTGACGCCGCCGAGCTGTACCGCAGCATTCCCGGTCTCGGTCTGCCGGAGCTGCGTGGTCTGCGGTCCGTCCCGGGGCTGCAGGTCCTGCCGCACGAGCAGACCTACCTGGACCGGATCGCCGTACGCCCGGAGAACGGCGGCTTCCGGGAGAACAACGACGACGTCCGCGAGCACGTCGACGACCTGCAGGACGACCTCGCTGCGGCCGTACAGAACCCGAGGGACGCCAGTCCGATCCTCCGGAACTGGCTGGACGAGCACGGCGTGACGGCCGCCGAGATCCTCACCCGGTTGAACGCGGCGCACCTCACCGCGCTCGCCGTCTACTCGGGACCGGCCTACCGCCTGCTCAACCCGCTACTCAAGTACCGCGGCCTGGCGGCCCGGGTGGCGCTCAAGGCCGAGGTCGCGGCGGTCGTCGACGACCACTTCCGCCTCGACAAGGATCTGCCGGAGTCGATCCGCACGGCCCGCGGGGTGGCCGAGATCCTGCGGCGGCCCCCGGTGGACGCGGCCGACCCGGAGGCGCTCGCCCGGGCCAAGGAGGTGGTGAAGCTGGTCAACGCGATCCTGCCCTCGATCGAGCAGGAGATGGCCCAGCACAGCCAGCTCCTGCTGGACGCCCTGCGGCTGCTGCCGCCCGCGGTCGGTACGGTCTACCGCGGCAACCGGGCCCGGGGCGCGGACCCACTCGGCGTGTTCCGCCGGGTGCTCTCCCAGCAGGGCGGGGACAGCTACGTGTTCCGGCAGTTCGCCAGCTTCAGCGAACGCGAGGCGGTCGCTAGCGGCTTCGCCGAAGGCCACCGCAAGTCGCTGGTCTCCCACCCGGTGCTGTGGGAGGTGCAGGCCACGGGTCGGCTCGGGGTCAAGATCGCGCCGTTCTCGCGGGTGCCGCACGAAGCCGAGGTGCTCTTCCGCCCCGGCATGCGGGTCCGGATCACCGATCGGCAGAGGCTGGCGGCGAACGCCGACGTGACCCGGATCCATGCCGAGGAGGAGTCCGGCCTGCCGCTGCTGTTCGCCGGCGACCCGAAGACCGCGCTCGAACGTGACGCCCGGCTGAAGGAGCTGCTCCGGCAGCTCGGCGGCACCGGGCCGATCCAGCACCCGCACGACCTGCGGCGGCTCGCCGCGCTCATCGGCCTGCCCCGGGACCGGGCCACCGCGGCGGAGGCCGCCGACTGGCGGGCGCCGCAGGACGGCCCGAGCGCGGCCGGCACCCGCACCTGGTACCTGGGCGGCCTGACCTCCGCCCTGTACGGGCTGGACGGACTGACGCTCGATCACCTGACCCTGGTCGGCAAACTGTCCGACGTGGCCCGCCGCCACCTGCGGCTCAGCCGGGACACCGAGATCACCCTGTCGCACCTGGACACGATGATCCGCTCGCTCAGCGGCATCCACCCGACCGTCGAGATCAGCGCCAGGCACCGCAGGACCCTGCTGGCCGCCGCCGACCGCCTCGCCCGCGAGGACGCGCCGTTCACCACGGACGGGCTGCGCACGGCGCTGGACGCCGCGACTCCCAGGATCCGTCCGCATTCCGCGCCGATCCTGGGCCGGCAGACCGACCACCCGGCTGGCGTGCGGTGGGTGGGGGATCCGCATCCTGATCCGGTGGCGCGGGAGTTGACGGAGCGTGCGTTGCGTCGGTTGCCGGAGTCGGATCGGTATTTCACGGTGGCGATGCACACGGGTGCGGGTGGTCTGCCGGTGGAGCGTGGGGTGGTGTTGCCGGCGGGGGAGTTGGCGGCGCGGTTGCTGGCGGCGCGTCAGGCCGGGGCGTGGGACGGGCGGAAGCCGTTGCGGTTGGTGGCGTGTGAGTTGGCGGCGGACCCGTCGTACGTGCGTGGGTTGATGGGGGAGTTGTGGCGGAACGGGGTGACGGCGGAGGCGGTCGCGGCGGACGGTCCGGTGTGGTTCACGCCGATCGGTGGTGGTGGGGCGGAGCTGGTTGCGGCGCGGTCGGTCGGGTTCGCGGAGACCGGTGGTGGCGGGGTGAGGCCGGTGTTGGAGGCCGGGCACGACTGGATCCGCTACAGCCGCCCGGATGAACCGGGCGGGCCGCCCGTCATGCGCAGGTTGGGTCCGGTGCTGCGTTCCGACGGGCCCGCCCGTACCGAGCCCGGAACTCCGGTACGGCCGATCGACGGCGCCGTAGCACTCCGCCGCGGGAGCTCGCGGGGGGCGTCCACCACCACCCAGGCGCAGCCGAAGTCTCGCAACCTCTCCGATCGCCCACGTGTCGACGCCCAGCCCGGCCGGGGCCGGGGCCGCGCCGCGACGGCCCGGGAGACGCGGCCTGCGGCGCAGCCCGCCGCGCGCCCCGAGCCGCAGGTCAAGCCGACCCGGCTGAGCGTGCGGGCCAGAACGACGATCGAGATGACCGCGCCCGGATGGCTGTTCGCCACCGGCCGGCCGTCGACGGGCCGTCAGTCGGAGGAGGTGCGGGCGTCGATCGACCTGGCCCAGCGGCTGGGGCTGCCGCTGGACGGCGAGCACGTGGAGCCGAGCGTCCGCACCGCGTACGCGCTGTTCGACGCGGCGAAGGTCGGCGGGCGGCTCGACGTCAGCGGAGCGGCCCTGGACCGGATGGCCCGCACCGTGCTCGGGCTCGACCGGCGCGACCAGGTCAGCGCGTACCGGCTGCGGGAACTCGCCTCGTACGCAGAGGCGGTGGAGGCGGCCGGGCTGCCCGTGACCGCGGCCCGGCTGCGTGACGTCCGCGGGCTGGCCGAGGTGGCCGGCGGGGTGCAGCTGCCGCGGCTGCGGGCGCTCGTCGAGGAGATCGCGGGCCGCGACCAGCCGGATGCCACGGTGGCCGACCTGATCGAGGTCGCGGGCGTGATCCGGGACGGGCGGCGGCTGACCCGGCAGGTGCTGTCCGACGCCTTCCACGGCACCGGTGACTACACCGTGGCGCGCGAGGTGCTGGTCGGCGCGCTGCGCAAGGTGCGCGGGGTCGAGAAGCGGTCCGAGGAGTGGATCGTGCAGCAGCTCGGCCGCATCGTGTACGAGCTGCCCGCCCGGCGCCCGCTGACGGCCGCCGAGACCAGCGGCCTGGAGCAACTGGCGGTCACCGTCCGCGACCTCGGGCTGGCGGTGGACCCGGCGTCGCTGGTGAAGATCCGGCAGATCTTCGACGGGGACTGGGACGCCTACTACACGGACGACTTCTCCCTGGCCCGGTTCGACGCCATCGCCCGACGCATCTTCGACCTGCCCGCCGGGGTGGCCGTGACGGCGGAACGGCGCGCCAGGGTGCTCGAGCACGCCGGCCTGGTCGCCGACTACGGCGTGTCACCCACCGTGGTCCACCTCGCGGCACTGCGCGAACTGCTTGACGCGGCGCCCGGGCCGGGAGGGGCGCGGGCCCGGCTGGCGGCGTTCGCCGACGCCGTCTTCGAGCCCCTGAGTGCGGGCCCGGTGAGGTCGGAGCGGATCGGGCGGCTGATCGAGCTGGCCACGGTCGTCCGCCAGGAGGGGCCGTTGACCACGGCGGCCCTGCAGGTCGCCGAGGAGGTGCGCAGCAGGCCCGCGCGGCTCAGCCTGCCCGTGCTGGACTGGGACGCCTCCCTGCAACTGGCCGCCGAGGACGAGGCGCACGGGCTCAGCGAGCAGTTCGTGCGGGACTTCCACCGCGACCAATCGGGCGGGTCGCAGGACCTGGCGATCCACCGGGTCGCGACCGGTCAGGCGGAGTACGTGCGGCTGCCGTTGGAGGTCCTGGCCGATCTGGGCGTGCTCGGCATCTCGCCCATGTACACGGAGCGCGTCCTGGGCATCCCGCTGGTCAACCAGCGGAAGTTCCAGCAGACGGCGGACGAGCAGGGCATCGTCATCGAGGTCCGGCCGACCAACCCCGACTCGGTGCCGCACCTGAAGGCCGGCGCGCTGCCCAAGCCGGTCGACATCAAGGCGAAGACCATCAGCGAGGAGGACATCTGGCTCGGGGCCAAGCCCGAGGACAAGGGCCTGGTCGGTTTCTTCCTGCCCGAGCTCCCGGAGCGCACCGCGGAACTCGATGCCGAGCCGGGCCGCTACGACCGGGTGATGGCCCGTCACCGGCAGCGCACCGTGGAGCACGGCGAACTCTCCGCCAAGATGGCCAAGCTGGAGAAGGAGAAGAGGTTCCGGGTCCGGGACGGCGTGGTCCAGGGCCGGGACGCGGACGGCGCCTGGCGGCCCATCGCTGGCGACCACGACATCCTCGACCTGCACGACGTCGAGGGCCACCGGGTGGACGACGCGACCTACCGGGAGTCGGTGGAGACGATGATCCACCGGGACATGGGCGTGATGCACGGGGCGCACATGTTCTGGCAGCCGGAGACCGAGTTCGACAAGATGATCTTCGAGAAGATCGTGAACAGTCACCGTCCCGGTGGCGAGCCGCTGGTGCGCTTCGTCCCCGGCATGACCCGCCCGATCCTGAGCACCACCGAGCCGGAGTTGCCCTCCTCCGACGGCCGCGCCGACCTCGGCCCGTTCGCCGGCGACCCCCGGCGGCACTCCGAGGCGGCCGGCACCGACCCGAGGGTCGGCCTGATCGACCTGGCGGACGAGGACAGGCTGGACGAGGACGACAGCGTCCGCCCGGGAGGGGGCACCATCCTCGAGCCGTGGCGCGAACTCTCCGACGAGCCGACCGAACTGACGGACGAGGAGGAGCCGGCGCAGCCCGCCCGGGTCTGGCGGCGCCGCTGAGACCCGCGGGCCGCCCGGCCCGGCGGCTGAACCGGTGGGCCCGGCGGTGCCGTTCCTCCGTGGGCAGCACCGAAACGACAGGAGGGCCCGTGGTGGCCGAAGTGGATCAGGCGGCAGCGGAGGAACGCGTCGGAGGGCCGGCGTCCGCCGCAGGGCCCCCGGAGCTCGCGGGGGACGCGGCGGACCCGGCGGGCACCGACACCGAGCAGCCGCCCGCCGAGCAGCCGCCCGCCGAGCCGGGCGGCGAGGCGCAGGACGGCCTCGCGCAGGACGGCGTCGCGCAGGACGGCGTCGCGCAGGACGGCGTCGCGCAGGACGGAGTGAGCGAGACGGCCGGCGACGGGGCGGCGGACGGTGCGCAGGACGCGGCGGCGCCCGCGCACGTGCCGGTCGGCCTCGACTCGGTGCCCGACTACATCCGGGTGGCGGCCAAGCACTCGCCCGGGCAGTGGGTCGGCCTGGTCGACCCGACGTGGCACGGCGACGGGCCGCCGCCCGCCTGGGCGGTCATCGGCGAATGGCGGGCCGACGACGAGGGCGAGCTGGCCGAGTTCCGGGAGAACGAGGAGTACCGGGCCTCGCCGATGTCCCACGAGTGGCCCGCGCCCACCGACCCGATCGACGCCGCCGTCCAACTGTCCGCCACCGGCTACGGCCCGCCCGAGGACGTGATGACCGCGGTGCGGAAGGGGCCGCTGGGGGTGGCCGTCGACGACGACGGTGCCATCGCCGTGGTCGAGCTGCCGGACGGCGAACCGGCCGTGCTGGTGTACTCGTCCGACGCGCAGGTCACCGCCGCCGGCGACCCGCCGTACGCGGCGATCGGGATCGAGGAGCTGGCCGCGCTGCTCCCCGAGGGGTACGGCATCGTCCTCAACTCCGCGGCCCCGGTGGGCATGCGCCTCGACCCGGCGGACTTCCTCCCGGAGCAGGAGGACGAGCCCGCGGCGGACCCCGCGAGCGCCGAGCAGACCGGGACCGAGCAGACCGGGACCGAGCAGACCGGGACCGAGCAGGCCGAGGAGCCGGCGGCGTCGGCGGAATCGGCGGAGGAGACCGCCGCCGGCTCCGATGCGCCGCCCGGCGACGTCGAGGCGGTGGGCGTCCCGTCCGCCGCGGATGCGGCGGTGCGGCCGGCGACCGCTGACGAGGTGGTATCCGCGCTGCTCGGCACCCGTACGGGCTGAGCCGCTGAACCCCCGGCAGGCGTGCGGCCGTTCTGGCCGGCGACACGATCGAGCGCGGACCCGAGCGGTCGACCCGTCCGCCTCCGCCCACCATTGACCCGACCCACCAGCATCCGACGGGAGTCCCCGCCATGGCAGACACCACCACCACCGCCACCGAGACGCCGCAGTTCCAGCTCGCCGCCGTCTTCGACCTGGTCGATCCGGTCGGCGGGCCCGGCTTCACCGACGATCACGAGGTGATCCAGGACCTCGACCGCCTCGACCTGCTGGTCGAGCGCCTCAACGCCGGCACCGCCGTCCTGATGACGCCCACCCTGATGGACGACGTCATCGACCCCAGCCGCACCGCCGTCGTCCCGATGAACTTCCGCACCGACGGCAGCTGGATCTGGACCGACACCATCACCTACTACCTGGAGCAGTACGGCCTGGCCCCCGAGGCCGGCCTGCTCGCCCACCTGGAGGAGGGCGACGGCACCCCGTGGACCCCCGACCAGCAGACCATGGAGCAGGCGGTCGACTTCATCCTCACCCCGCCGCCCGCCGACGAGCCGATCTGGAAGCTCGGCTGACCGGACACCGGTCGGCGCCGCGTCGGTGAACCCGGGCGGCGGGCCGGGCCGTCGAACCGGACGAGAGCACCTGAGACCGGCCGCCGGACGTTCCGGCCGGCCGGTCGGTCGTGTCAGGGCGAAGGGCCCGGACCACACCGCGGACATCGCGAGGGACTTGGAGAGGCAAGGGGGTTGGCACACGTGGACAGGAACCAGCAGGCCGGCGAGGCAGGCACCGGCGGCGGCAGCGCCGTCGGATACCGACTGCCCGCCGTGGCCTGGGCCGTGGAGGCGGACCAACCCGCCGTGGCGCCGGCCGAGGCACCCACCGCGGTGCAGCCGGCCGTCCGGACCGGCGTACTGACGGACGGTCAGGACCAGGCGCTGACGCAGGGTCAGGGCGATGGCGCGGCCCGGGGCGCGGTCCCCGCGCTGCCCGGCGAGGCCGCGGCGCAGCAGCAGACCGAGGTGCTCGGCCTGCCCGTCGCGGTGCCGGACACCGGCGAGACCGCGGTCGGGCGGCCCGGCCGGATCTCCAGGCCGATGATCGCCGCCGCGGCGACCGCCGGCGTGGTGCTGATGGGTCTGCCGCTGATCATCTCGCACCTGGGCGGCAAGGGCCCCGGCCCCAGCCTGCCGCCCGTTCCGCCGCCGGGCTTCACCCAGCAGGGCGGCGGCCCGGACGGCTTCGTGCCGGGCTTCGACAACCACGGCAGTGCGGCCGCCGCCGGAGCGGGCGCCGGCCTGGTCGTGGCTTCCCCGACCGCCTCGCCCACCCAGACGCCCGCCGAACAGCCCGCCGCCCAGCCGGACACCCAGGCCGACGGCCAGGGCGCCGCACCGGGCCGCCCCGCGGCCAAGCCCACCCATGCCGCCGGCGGCGGGGGAGCGGCGCCCGCCCCGGCCGCACCCCCCGCCGCGCCGCCCGCGCCCGCCACCTACCAGGGCCTCACCGGCCCGTGGTGCGCCAACGCCGGCACCGACTTCCTCAACTACAACTGGTTCGACGAGGGCCAGACCGGCTGGAACGTCGGCGCCGGCGGCGGCTGGACCGCCGACAACTGCCACGGCAAGTTCGTCGCCATGCCGATGTCCGGGGACGCCGACCAGGACATGGACAGCGCCATGGAGTGGACCTTCACCACCGGCCAGGTCCACAGCGGCAGTTGCCGGATCAGCGTGTACATCCCGAACAGCTCCGACGTGAAGCTGGTCGGCGGCACGGCCGCCTACTACACCGTGCAGAACCAGTTCGCCCGCGGCGCCGGCACGACCGGCTCCTTCACCATCGACCAGACCGCGCACCGCGGCGCCTGGGTCGACTCCGGCAGCTTCCCGGTCACCAACGGCCAACTCGCCGTGGTCCTGCACGACCGCGGCCTCGACTGGTCCGGCACCACCAAGACCTACGCGCACCTCGCCGCCTCCGCGCTGCGGGTCAACTGCACCGCCGACTGACGGCGGCTCAGGTCACCAGCGGCGCACGGGCGGACGATGCGCCGACACGTACCACGAAGGGGAGAGACAGGAAATGTCGCGCCATGTGCTGACCGTGTGCGCCGAGGCGCGGGCAGGTTCCTACCGCACCATCGGCGAGGCCCTGCAGGTGGCGCGCAGTGGTGCGGTGATCTCCGTGCGGCCCGGCCGCTACGAGGAGAACCTGGTGATCACCAAGATGGTCACGATCACCGCCGAGGAGTCCCGCGGCACCGTCAAGGTCGCCCCGCGCAGCGGCGTGGTGGTGCAGGTGGTGGCCGAGGCCGTCCAACTCACGGGACTGGTCCTGCAGGGCCAGGACGAGGAACTGCCCGCCGTCGACGTGCCCCGCGGGCAGGCCGCGCTGCAGGACTGCGAAGTCGTCGGCGGCTCCTGGACGGCGGTGCTGACCAGGCAGAACGGCTCACTGGCGATGCGCGGCTGCCGCGTCGTCAACCCGGCCGGCGCGGGCATCGTCGAGACCTCCAGCGGCACCAGCGTGATCGAGGACTGCATCATCGAGCACCTCGCCACCTCCGCCGTGGTGATCGGCGAACGCGCCAACCCCGTGGTGCGCCGCACCGTCATGCGCGACGCCCGCGGCAACGGCGTCTGCGCCAACGGCGAGGGCCGCGGCTCGATCGAGGACTGCGAGATCTCCGCCACCGACAAGCCCGCGCTCGCCCTGGAGGAGAACAGCTCCACCCGGGTCCTGCGCACCTCGATCCGCGACGTGCTGGTCGGCGCCTACGTCTCCTCCAACTCCCGCGTGGTGATCGAGGACTGCACCGTCACCGGGACCGCCGGGCACGGCATCGCCATCGCCGGCGGCGCCGACCCCGAACTGCGCCGCTGCCGCACCTCCCGCACCAAGGGGCACGGCATCCACGTCACCGCCCGCTCCCGCGGCAGCTTCCAGGAGTGCGAGGTCAGCGGCGCCGACGGGGTCGGCATCTTCGTCGGCGAGTCGTCCAGCCCCAAGTTCTCCCGTACCGCGGTCCGCGACTGCGGCGACACCGGCGTGCAGCTGGTCGCCGAGAGTGCCCCCGAGTTCGATCGGCTGGAGGTGCGCGACGTGGCCGGCACCGGCGTCACCGTCCAGGACGGCGCGAACCCGCTGCTGCGCCGGCTCACCGTGCTGGACGTGCGCGGCCACGGCGTCGAGCTGACCCGCGGCGGTCGGGGCCGGCTCGAGGGCTCCGAGATCGGTTCCACCGGAAAGGCCGGCGTACGGATCGCCGAAGGCGCCAACGCCTTCCTCGGCAACACCTCGGTGCGGGACGCCGGTTCGGCCGGCGTGTCGGTCGGCGGCGGGGGCACCGCCACGCTGCGCGACTGCGACCTGGTGGACTCCGCGCACGACGGTCTGGTCGTCGAGGACGGCGGTGAGGCCACCGCCACCCGCACCCGGGCCCGCGGCAACCGCCGCCACGGCATCCTGATCGCCGAGGGCGCGCGGGCCTCACTCACCCAGTGCGAGGCCCTCGACAACAGCATGGACGGCGTCCGGATCGACTCCGTCGAACCCGTCCGGATCACCGACACCACCGTGGCCGAGAACCGCGGCTCGGGCCTGCGCCAGACCAAGCCCAGCAACCGGCTGATGGTCGAGACCCTCACCACCCGCGACAACGGCATGCCAGACGCGCACGGAACCGCCGCCGCCGAGACCGGCGGCGGGGGTGCCCCCGGCGAGCCGCTCGGCGCCCCCGGTCAGAGCGCCCGGGTCGACCCCGAAGGCCCGCTCGCCGTGCTCGACTCCCTGGTCGGCCTGGCCGGCGTCAAGCAGCAGGTCGCCACCCTGGTCAACCTCAACCGGCTGGCCAAGCGGCGCGAACTCGCCGGTATGCCCGCCCTCCCGATGAGCCGTCACCTGATCTTCGCCGGACCACCCGGCACCGGCAAGACCACCGTGGCCCGGCTCTACGGCTCGATCCTGGCCGAACTCGGCGTGCTGCGCAGCGGCCACCTGGTCGAGGTCGCCCGGGCCGACCTGGTCGCCTCGATCATCGGCGGCACCGCGATCAAGACCACCGAGGTGTTCACCTCCGCGCTCGGCGGCGTGCTCTTCATCGACGAGGCCTACACCCTGTCCCAGGGCGGCGGCAGCGGCCCCGACTTCGGCCGGGAGGCGATCGACACCCTGGTCAAGCTGATGGAGGACCACCGCGAGGACATCGTGGTGATCGTGGCCGGCTACTCGGAGCAGATGCGCGGCTTCCTCGACTCCAACCCCGGCCTGGCGTCCCGCTTCAGCCGCACCATCGAGTTCGAGAACTACTCCGACCAGGAACTCACCACCATCGTCGAGATGTCCGCCACCGGGCACGGCTACCAACTCGCCGACGGCACCCGGGAGACCCTCGCCGCGCACTTCGAACGGATGTCGAAGGGCGCCGACTTCGGCAACGGCCGGGCCGCCCGCAAGGTGTTCGAGGAGATGGTCGACCGGCAGGCCTCCCGGCTGGCCCTCCTCCCCGAGATCGCCCACGCCGACCTCGCGGTGCTGCTTCCCGAGGACGTCGACGCCGAGACCGCCGCGGCCCTGGCCGGACCGCCCGAGCCGGCCAAGACCGAGCTGCTCGACGAGCTCCGCGCGATGATCGGCCTGCCCGCCGCCAAGCAGCAGGTCGAGGACCTGGTGAACCTGATCAAGCAGGTCAACCGCCGCAAGGAGGCCGGTCTGCCGACCGCCACCATCAGCCACCACCTGGTCTTCGCGGGCCCGCCCGGCACCGGCAAGACCACCGTGGCCCGGCTCTACGGCCGACTCCTCGCCGAACTGGGCGTGCTCCCCGGCGGCCAGCTGATCGAGACCGCCCGCGCCGACCTGGTCGGCCGGTTCGTCGGACACACCGCCCAGCTCACCAAGGAGGCCTTCGAACGGGCCCGTGGCGGTGTGCTGTTCATCGACGAGGCGTACACCCTCACCCCGCGCGGGGGCAGCGGCAACGACTTCGGCCAGGAGGCCGTCGACACCCTGATGAAGCTGATGGAGGACCACCGCGACGAGGTGGTGGTCATCGTGGCCGGCTACTCCGACGAGATGGACGGCTTCCTCGCCTCCAACCCCGGCCTCGCCTCCCGGTTCTCCCGGCAGATCGCCTTCGAGCACTACAGCGACGAGGAGCTGGTCGCCATCGTCGAGAAGCAGTCCGACTCGGCCGGCTACACCCTGGCGCCCGAGACCACGGCCGCCCTGCTGGCGTACTTCTCCGGCGTCCCGCGCGACCGCACCTTCGGCAACGGCCGCCTGGCACGGCAGACCCTGGAGACCACGATCACCCGCCAGGCCGGGCGACTCAGCCGACTCGACATCGACGACCTCGCCGAGCTCAGCATGCTGCTGCCCGAGGACCTGCCGCTGGCCACCGCCGGACGGCCGGCATGACCCGCCGCCCGCCCGGCCCGAGCGGCCGCACGTCCGGCCCGAACCGCGGGACCGCCGCCCTCACCGTGGCCGCCGTGCTGGCCGGCGTGCTGCTGCTGCCCGCCACGCCCGCCCTGGCGGACACCCCCACCCCGGCGGCTTCGCCCAGCGAGGCCACCACACTGCCCGGGCTCGCCCAGTCGCTGACGGACTATCAGCAGAACGGCTGCCGCAAGCCCTCCGAGCAGACCACCACCCGAATGCCCTGGCCGCAGACCTACCTGCGGCCCGAAGCCGCCTGGCCGCTCAGCCAGGGCGCCGGCGTCACCGTCGCCGTGCTCGGCTCCGGGGTGGACGACACCGCGGGCGTGCTCGGCCCCCGCCTCACCGTCGGCCCACGGCAGTACGACGCCGGACCCGCTGCGGACTGCGTCGGCCACGGCACCTTCGCCGCCGGACTGATCGCCGCCGCCCGCCGGCCCGGCGTCGGCTTCGCCGGACTCGCCCCCCAGGCCGGCATCCTCGCCATCGGTGTCACCGACCAGGCCGGCACCACCAACGGCGGACTGCTCGCCGGCGGCATCCGCGCCGCCGCCGACGCCGGCGCCCGGATCATCGCCGTCGTCGCCGCCACCCCCGCCGCCAGCGCCGAACTGGCGGACGCCGTCCGCTACGCCCAGGCCAGGGGAGCCCTGCTGATCGCCCCCGCCGGCTCCGACAGCGGCTGGCAGGGCCAGGCCTACCCGGCCGGGTACCCCGGGGTGCTGTCCGTAGCCGCGATCGGCCCCGGCGGCACCCAGAAACAGGGCCTGGCCGCCGACATCCGGGTCGACCTGGTCGCCCCCGGCGAATCGGTGATGAGCACCGGACCGGGAGGCAAGGGCTACTACACCGCCACCGGGCCCAGCTACGCCGCCGCGCTGGTGGCCGGCTCCGCCGCCCTCGTCCTCGGCTACCGACCGGACCTGACGGGCGATCAGCTCGCCCACCGGCTCGAAGCCACCGCCTACCACTCCGGCGGCGCCGTCCCCGACCCCAAGCTCGGCTACGGCACCGTCGACCCGGTCGCGGCCGTGACCGCGGTCCTCCCCGGGGAGCAGGCCGGTGGAGCACCCCGTCCGACCGCCCCCGGCACCCCGCTCGCCATGCCGCCCGACACCGGCCGCTCCGCCGCGAGCGACGGCTACGCCGTGAGTGCGGGCGCCCTCGGCGCCGCCCTGCTGGTGGCCGGTGCCGCCGCGGTCGTCCCGCGCGGCCGCAAGCGCCGCTGGCGCCCAGGGGAGTAGCAGCGAGGAGGCGCGGTCGGGCGCAGTAGTGCGGGAGCTGCGGGAGCTGCGGGAGAGGGCTCCGGCGGGCCGGCTTCCGAACGGCGGGACCAGGCGGTGCGCCCGGTCCCGCCGAGGCGTTTCCCGGGCCGGTGCGGGGTGCCAACGGGCGCTTCCGGCGGGCGCCAACGGGCGCTGACGACGGCGCCAACGGCACCCGCCAACGCGACGCAGGACCGGCGTTGGCGGGGCGTTGGCGGCCTCGGCGGAGTTGGGGAACCGTCGAGATCGCGACAAAAGCCCTGGTCAGGCCGCTAACGAGGGAATAGGAAAGAACGTTGGCAGTTCATTGGTGGCGCGTTGGAACCGCCTGCGACTCTGAGTACCGGTCAGAGAAGACATTCTCAGAGCAAGGGGAGAGCCATGGCGAGCACGGCAGCACAGACCACCGCACCGCGGCAGACGCTGGACCAGGACACCCTGGCCGAGCTGTACCGCCTGCACGCCCCGTACCTGCTGCGGGCGCTGCTCCGACTCACCAGCGGTGACCGCGGCAAGGCCGAGGACATCCTGCAGGAGACCTTCGTCCGGGCGTGGCAGCACCCCGAGGCGATCTCCCGCGGGCCCGAGTTCGCGCGCCCGTGGCTGTTCACCGTCGCCCGCCGCATCGCCATCGACCACTTCCGGATGCAGGCCGCCCGCGCCCAGGAGGTCGCCGACGACGCCCCCGAGGAGCGCACCGCCGGCCACGACCCGTACGAGGAGGTGCTGGCCTCCCACGACCTGCGCCGGGCGCTCGCCGAACTGCCCGACCACCAGCGCCAGGTGCTGGAGGAACTGCACCTGCGCGACCGCTCGGTCGCCGACGCCGCCGCCGTGCTCGGCGTCCCGGCCGGCACCGTCAAGTCCCGGCACTTCTACGCGCTGCGCGCGCTGCGCCCGGTGCTGGAGCGCCGCGGCATGCTGGCCGCCTCCTGAGCGGCGGCCGGCGCCGCCGAGCAGCACTGGCAGCACGAGCAGCACGAGCAGCGCGAGCAGCACCGGCAGCACGAGCAGCACGAGCGGCGCGAGCAGCACCGGCGTCGAAGGGTCGCGGCCGTCAGGCCAGCTGCTCCAGGCGCCGGGTGAGCAGTGCGACGGTCCGGCCGTCCTCGCGGCGGCGGTACAGCTCGATCGCGGCGCGCAGCCGCTGCCCGGCCTCCACCGGGCGGCCGAGGGCCGCCAGGAACTCCCCGAACCAGCTCTCCACGATCGCCCGGACGTGGTCGTTGCCCTGACGGGTGCTCAGTTCGATCACCGCCAGCCAGGCGTGCTCCGCCTCGGCGACCCGGTGCAGCAGGCCCAGCGCCATCGCCTCACAGGCCATCGCCGCCATCAGCGCGTGGCCCGGCGGGCGGTCCGACAGCAGCGCGCAGGCGTGCCGCGCCTGCTCCAGCGCCTCCTCGGGCGCGCCGTGGCGCAGGTCCGCGAAGCAGACCACGTGCAGCGTGTACGCCTCCGACCAAGGGTCGCCGGCCGCCCGTGCGTCGGCGAGCGCCGCCTGCGCGTACTTCCGGCTCAACTCCGGCTCGCCCAGGTTGAGATGGGCGTCCGCCAACGGCACCAGGGTGCGCACCCGGCCGAGCGGATCGTCCGGCGGGTTCTCCTCCAGCGCCTGCCGCAGGTGGCGGACCGCCTCGTCCAGCCGGTTCAGCTCCTTCAGGGCGAAACCCAGCGAGGCCCGGGTGCGCGGCCTGGCCAGCGGATCGGCGGAGTGCTCGGCGGCCCGCATGCCGGCGGTCGCGCAGTCGATCCACGCGCCGAACGAACCCGAGGCCAGGAACAGACCGGTGACGTTGTCCGCCAGCCGCCAGGCCCGCTCGTAGTCGCCGGCCGCGGCGCAGCGGTCGACCAGCGAACGGATCGCGTCCTCCTCGCGACCGAGCCAGCGCAGCGCCTCGCGGACGTCCCGCTGTCGGGGCAGCGCCGCGGGGGAGTGCTCGACCGCGCGGTGCTGGCCGTGGTCGCGACCGGAGACCAGGGTGTTGGCGGCCGCCGTGGCCGCCAGGTAGTAGTCGGCCAACCGCGCGACCGCGTGGGCCTGTTCGGTCGGCGGCAGTTCCTCGGCGAGCAGGTGCAGGCAGTACAGCCGGACCAGGTCGTGGACCTCGTAGCGGCCCGGGCCGGCCTCGGTGACCAGGTGCAGCGCGGCCAGCGCGTCCACCGCCCGGCGGCCCTCGGCGGGCGGGCAGCCGAGGAGCGCGGCCGCCGCCAGGGCGTCCAGCTGGGTGCCCGGGTGGAGCGCCACCAGCGGCAGCAGCCGCGCCCCCTCCGTCGGCAACTGCCGCCTGCTGAGCATGAGTTCACGGGCCACGCTGATCTCGCCCGGGGTGCCCAGGCTGCTCAGCCGCATCCGTTCGTCCTCCAGCTCGCCGACCAGGTCGGCGACGGTCCAGCCGGGACGCGACGCCAGCCGGGCCAGCGCGATGCTGAGCGCCAACGGCAGCCGCCCGCACAGCTCGACCAGCCGGCGCGTGGCGTCCTCGTCCGCGACCGCCCGGGCCCGGCCGACCCGGCGCTCCACCATCTCCCGGGCGGCCTCCGCACTGAACGGGCCGACCTGCAGGAAGGCCGCCGCCTCGCGCACCAGCAGCTCGTTGAGGGCGTGGCGGCTGCACACCACGGTCAGCGAGGCCGCGCCGTCCGGCAGCAGCAGCTCCACGTCGTCCGCGGCCAGCGCGTTGTCGAGGACCACCAGCAGCTTCCGGCCCCGGGTCTGTTCCCGGTACAGGGCGGCGCGGGCCGACGCCCCGTCGGGGATCTCGTCCTCGCGGACGCCCATCGCGCGCAGGAAGCCGTGCAGCAGGTCCGCCGGGTCGGCCGGGCCGGCCGCGTTGAAGCCGCGCAGATCGGCGTAGAGCTGCCCGTCCGGAAAGGATCCGGCGGCGGCGTGCGCCCAACGGACCACCAGCGAGGTCTTGCCACTGCCGGCCGCGCCCGCCACCACCGCCACCCGGACCTGCCCCCCGGGGCCGCCCGGTCCCGCGGCGGCGCCTGACCCGGCGGCGCCTGATCCGGCCGTGCCTGACCCGGCCGCGTCGCTCGGCGCGAGCCGGTCCAGCCAGCTCCGCTCCGCGACCCGCTCCACGAAGCCCGAGAGCGGACGCGGCAGCAGCGACGGCACCAGATAGGTGTCGGCGGGCGCCTGGTCCGCCGCAGGTTCCGCCGCCGTGCGCTCCGGGGCCACCGCCGGCTCGCTCACCGTCCTGAGCGCACGCCGCAGCGACTCGCCGGGGTCGGCGCCGAGCTCCTCGGCGAGCTGTCCGGCCGTGCGGTGGTAGACCTGCACCGCCTCCGCGCGGCGCCCCGCCGCGTCCAGGGTGCGCATCAGCAGCGCCGCCAGCGGTTCGCGCACCGGATGCGCAGCCACCGCGCGCTCCAGCTCCGGCACCGCCCGCTCGGCCTGGCCGGCCGCCGTCAAGGCTCGCGCCCAGGATTCCACGGCGCGCAGCCGCAGCCCCTCCAGCCGCTCCGCAGCGGCCCGCACCTCGGGGCTGTCCGGCAGGTCGGTGAGCGCCGGGCCGCGCCACAGCGCCAGCGCCTGGTCGAGCAGTTCGACGTCCGCGCCGCCGCCCGCAGACGCCGCGCCGAGCAGCGCCTCGAAGCGGTACGCGTCGACGGTCCCGGGGTCGCCGACCAGCTCGTAGCCGCCCGGCCGGGTCCGCACCTCCAGGCCGGAGCCCGCCAGCGCCTTGCGCAATGCCGCGATGTGGCCCTGCAGCGCGGCCTTGGCCTGAGCAGGCGGCTCGGACTCCCACAGCGCACCCAGGAACCGCTCCACCGGCACGGTCTGACCGACGTTCAGCGCAAGCAGGGCCAAGGCGGCCCGGCGCTTGGCACCCGCCAAGGCCAGTGGCGCCCCGTTCGGTCCCGACAACTCCACCGGTCCGAGGATCCGGATGTGCGGGACTGTCACGTTTCGGCTCCGATCTGTGCGCGTGCACGCATGCTACCCCCACCCGGGACGCCCCCGGCGACGGCGGGCACCGGGCCGTGGCGGGGAGGGGCTCAGCGCGGGGGCATCAGCCAGGAGTGCGCGGCCGGCGGCACCGAACCGGGGACGAACGGGATCGCGCCGATCTCCCCGTCCGCCAGCGGGCGCGACCACAACTGGACCTCGCCGACCGCGCCGACCCAGTCGCCGGTCCAGCCGTCCGGGCCCGGCGCGACCCGGCCGAGCTTCAGCGTGCCGGTGCGGCGTACCGGCCCGGCCACCGGCGCGGACGCGGCCAGAGACCCGTCCACGTACAGCTTGATCTGCCCGGAGGCCGGGTCGTAACTGCCCGTCAGCACCGTCCAGGTGGTCTTCGCCGCCTTCGGCCGGCCGAGTGCCTGGACCACCTTCCCGTCCGGACCGGCCACCTCGAACACCCAGTGGTTCTCGGTGCCGGTGAAGTCCCGGCCCAGATTGAACGAGAAGCCGCCCGCAGTGCCCTGGGACACCGCCGAACGGTCGCGGGTGGACGCCTCGTTGTACACCCGGGCGGAGATCGTGAAGCCCGTCCCGGCGTCGTCCGGGACGGTGCCCTCGGCGTACGCCGTCGAGTTGCCGTCCAGATGCAGCACCCCTGGGCGGCCTTGGTACGGGCCGACCTCGCCCCGCCCCGTGGCGGTCAGCGGCGCCGAGCCCGCGCCGTCCGGCAGCGGGACCGGCGGTGCGGACGGCGGCGGGCTCGCGCTCGTGCCCGCGTTCGCGACCGCCGCAGCCGCCGGCGTGTCCGCACCGCCGTCGAACGTCAGCACCGCGCTGGTCACGGCGCCCGCCGCCAGCAGCGCCCCCGCCGCCACCAGCAGCCGCCGACGGCGGCGCCGGCGCACCGAGTAACTCTCCGCCATCTTCGCCCAGTTCGGCATCGGTCGGGGGGCCTTGCGCGGACGCGCGGGCGGCTCCTCGGCCGGTGCCGGCACCTGCTCGTGTTCCGTCCGCGGCTGTTCGAACGCCTCGCTCACCATGCTCTGCCTCCGTCTGCTGCTCCACCGGCCGCACCCGCGCTCTCCCCGTGGGCCCGACCGGACTCCTGGCAGGGAACACGGCTCGTGCGGCGGCGCGGGTTCACCCGGTGGAGCGGCGGCGAACCGCCCGGGCCCCGGCGTGCGCCACGGCGGTGGGTCTGTAAAAAGAACGGTGTAACTCCCGATCAAGGAAGTAGCACCTGATGACAGACGTGACCGTCTCGGCCGAGGCCGTGGAGGCCGGGCGGC